>NZ_BBXH01000012.1:0-196965 GCF_001010305.1 Comamonas sp. E6 | reverse complement strand
CAGGGTGTCAAAGCATTCCGGCTACAAAAATACCGGAACCCCATAAAAAGAGAGCGCCTGGCGCTCTCTTTTTATTCTTCAGCAGTCAGCCTGAAGCACTTCAGTATGGTGCGGCCTGGCCATGCACAAACACGCGCAGCTCGCCGTTCTGGAAGGGAGTCCACTGCTCGTTCTGTGTCAGAGGGGCGGTGACGATGATGGCCACCTTGTCCTGGGGGGTGGTTTCGCGGGAGAAGTCCACGCTGAGATCCTCGTCGGACAGCTGTGCCTGGGTGAAGGGATGTCTACGCTCGATGTAGCAGAGGTGGGTCGTGGCATGGGCCCAGAGCGCCTCGCCGTTGGAGAGCAGGAAGTTGAACGTGCCGTGCGGTGCGATCTTGGCGGCCAGCTCGCGCAGGGTGTGGGTCAGCTCTTCGATGCTGGGCACGCCCGCATGGGACTTCCACAGCTCCTGCATGATCCAGCAGAAGGCCTGCTCGCTGTCCGTGTTGCCAATGGGCTGGAAGTGGGCGTGCAACTTGGGGGCAAAGTTCTTGAGATCGCCGTTGTGCGCGAAGACCCAGTTGCGTCCCCAGAGCTCGCGCACAAAGGGATGGCAGTTCTGCAGGCTGACCACGCCCTGGGTGGCCTTGCGGATATGGGCGATGACGTTGGTGCTCTTGATCGGGTATTCGCGGATGAGCTTGGCGATCTGGGAGTCGACGGCGCGTTCGTGATCGACGAAGTGGCGCAGGCCCTTGTCTTCGAAGAAGGCGATGCCCCAGCCGTCTGTGTGGTCGCCGGTGTTGCCTGCGCGCTGCGTGAAGCCTGAGAAGCTAAAGCGCACATCGGTAGGCGTGTTGCAGTTCATTCCAAGCAGCTGGCACATGGCTTCGTCATATCTTTCAAGCAAAAAAGCTTTATAGCCCAAGAATCTATGGATGATTTCGTCAATGATGGTGCTGCATGGCAGAGATCGTCAACCGCTGCCAAGCCAGCATGAAAAAAGCAGCCTAAGCTGCTTTGCGCAAGAGGGCGGCGATGGCCTATTCGCGGTCCAGCCAGAGCTTGCCGCCGGTGGCCCAGTCGTGACGCTTGATGTCGGTGATGATGATGTCCACCGATTCGGGCGAGCCGCCCAGCACTTCAACGCTGACGCGGGTGATTTCTTCGACCAGCTTGCGCTTTTGTTCGACGGTACGGCCTTCCATCATTTCGACATGGTAGGTGGGCATGTGCAGGTTTCCTTGCTGGCTTGGGGTTGGGAAAAGAGGCCCATCATAAGGCCGGGCTGGCCAAGAGCCGTCCCAGGACGGCCTCGGCCGCGTGCGGGTCGGTCAGCTTTGCTCCGACCAGAGCTTGCCGCCGGTGGCCCAGTTGTGGCGCGGCACGTCGGTGATGATGATGTCCACGGACTCGGGGGCACTGCCCAGCACCTCGGTGGTCACGCGGGTGATTTCTTCGGCCAGCTTGCGCTTTTGTTCAACGCTGCGGCCTTCAAACAGTTCAATGCGATAGGTGGGCATCAAGGTCTCCTTGCTGATGTTGAATGCCCGAGCTGCAAGGCGGTGAGCGCAGGATCAGGCAGGGGTGGAATCGTCGGCAACCGGCCGCGCACAGGCGGGGCAGATGCAGGCCTTGCCGCGTGCGTCGGCGGGCAGCCGCTCCAGTGCGTCCCGGGAAACCGGGGTCTGCATGCACCAGCAGCTCTGAGGCGGCAGGCCGGCGCTGATGGCGCACTGGTTGGGCTGGCCGCACAGAGGGCAGCGGCTGGCGTCTACGAGAGGATCGATGGGCATGGCCGCAGTGTAGAAGCCATCCGGCATCGCGAGGACTGAGGTCAAGAAAAATGCACTCGATGTACTGACATGGAGTGCATTTTGATAGCTGCTTGCGCCATTGAATCAATGGATTCAGATAGAAAAATCTTTGAAAGCCATTGATATCAAGCGAGAGCCGCTCCTTGTTCAGGAGCGGCCTTGCCCGGCAATCAGGCGCCGGCCTTGACCTTCAGGCGCCAGGCGTGCAGCAGAGGCTCGGTGTAGCCGGAAGGCTGTTCCTTGCCCTTGAACACCAGGTCCAGAGCCGCCTGATAGGCTGCGCCATCGGGATTGGCCACCAGGCTCTTGTAGGCTGCGTCGCCGGCGTTCTGCTCGTCAACGATCTTGGCCATGCGGGCATAGCTGTCGCGCACCATGGCTTCGGTGACGATGCCGTGCTGCAGCCAGTTGGCGATGTGCTGGCTGGAGATGCGCAGCGTGGCGCGGTCTTCCATCAGGCCTACGTTGTGGATGTCGGGCACCTTGGAGCAGCCCACGCCCTGGTCGATCCAGCGCACCACATAGCCGAGGATGCCTTGCACGTTGTTGTCCACTTCCTGCTGCTTTTCCGCATCGCTCCATTTGGGGTTGGTGGACACGGGCACTTGCAGGATGGCGTTCAGCAGTTCGTCGCACTCGGCGTCGGCGTTGGGGCTTTCCAGACCCTTTTGCACGTCGGCCACATTGATCTGGTGATAGTGCAGGGCGTGCAGGGTGGCGCCGGTGGGCGAGGGCACCCAGGCGGTGTTGGCACCGGCCTTGGGCTGGGCAATCTTCTGCTCCAGCATGGCCTTCATCAGGTCGGGCATGGCCCACATGCCCTTGCCGATCTGGGCGCGGCCGCGCAGGCCCATGTTCAGGCCGACCAGCACGTTGTTCTTTTCATAGGCGGGCAGCCAGGCGCAGGTCTTCATGTCGGCCTTGCGGACCATGGGGCCGGCATACATGGCGGTGTGCATTTCATCGCCGGTGCGGTCCAGGAAGCCGGTGTTGATGAAGGCCACGCGTGCGGGTGCAGCAGCGATAGCGGCCTTCAGGTTGACAGAAGTGCGACGCTCTTCGTCCATGATGCCGAGCTTGACGGTGTTCTCGGGCAGGCCCAGAACCTTTTCAACGCGGCCGAACAGTTCGTTCGCGAAGGCGGCTTCGGCGGGGCCGTGCATCTTGGGCTTGACGATGTAGACGCTGCCTGTGCGGCTATTGCGGATGCCGTTGGCGCCGCCCTTCAGGTCGTGAATGGCGATGGCGGTAGTCACCAGCGCGTCCATGATGCCTTCGGGGATTTCCTTCTGCTCGGGGCCCCACAGCACGGCGGGGTTGGTCATCAGATGGCCCACGTTGCGCACGAACATCAGCGAGCGGCCGTGCAGCTTCACGGGCTTGCCGTCGGCGCCGGTGTATTCGCGGTCGGGGTTCAGACCACGGGTCACGATCTTGCCGCCCTTTTCAAAGGACTCGGTCAGCGTGCCCTTCAGAATGCCCAGCCAGTTGGCATAGCCGTTGACCTTGTCTTCGGCATCCACAGCGGCCACGGAGTCTTCCAGATCCAGAATGGTGGACAGAGCGGCCTCGACCACCACGTCGGCCACGCCGGCGGCGTCAGTGCTGCCGATGGGGGTGGACTTGTTGATGATGATGTCGATGTGGATGCCGTTGTTCTTGAGCAGCACCGATTTGGGAGCCGCAGCATCGCCCTGGTAGCCGATGAACTTGGCTTCGTCCTTCAGGCTGGTCTTGCTGCCGTCCTTCAGGGACACGACCAGCTTGCCGCCTTCGACGGCGTAGCCGGTGGAGTCCTTGTGCGAGCCCGAGGCCAGGGGCACGGCCTGATCGAGGAAGTTGCGTGCGAATGCGATGACCTTGGCGCCGCGCACGGGGTTGTAGCCCTTGCCCTTCTCGGCGCCGCCTTCTTCGCTGATGGCGTCCGTGCCATACAGCGCGTCGTACAGCGAGCCCCAGCGGGCGTTGGCGGCGTTCAGCGCGTAGCGGGCGTTCAGAATGGGCACCACCAGCTGGGGGCCGGCCTGAATGGCCAGTTCGGCGTCGACGTTTTCGGTCGTGGCCTTGGCGTCCTTGGGAGACTCCACCAGATAGCCGATGCTGGTCAGAAACTGGCGGTAAGCCGCCATGTCGGCGATGGGGCCGGGGTTGGCCTTGTGCCAGGTATCGAGCTGCGTCTGCAGGCGATCGCGCTCGGCCAGCAGGGCTGCGTTCTTGGGCGCCAGATCGGCCACGATGGCGTCGAAGCCCTTCCAGTAGGTGTCCTGGTCCACGCCCGTGCCAGGCAGCACTTGCGTGTTCACAAAGTTGTACAGCTCGGTGGCGACTTGCAGGCCGTGGACTTGGGTGCGATCAGTCATTGGAAACCTCTGGTTGTGATGTCTCGGGATTCAGGAGTCGTTGCCCATCACGGGCAGCATGTGGGGAGACTGTATTTGAATTTTTTGAGTACATAAATAGCCTAAATAGTTCAGAACTCATGATGTTTTTATATGGAGTTCCTGGAATTTATGCGTTTTACGTACCAAAGGCGCCAGAGTTCGTCAGTTCTGACCGGTATGCGCGGCGGCTGCGGCGGTGACGGGCTCAGCAATAGATGGCAGAGACTGGAGGAGGCGGCGCGAGGTTTCTCCCGAAGCAATAGCTTCAATCGCTTGCCAGGCCTGAGCTGGCGGCAGATTGGACGGTGTTTTCACGTGTCTAATCTTTGTTCCTGAAGTAAGTGCATGCAATCAAATGACAAGGCTTTGTCTGTCATAAGTCGATATCCGCGCTCAGAAATGATTTGTTAATCTTGAAACAAATTGAGCATCTTCCGATATCGGCCAGCCAATCTTTACCAAGGAGCTCCTGATGGCGAATCTGAACGAAAGCCTGCAAGATCTGATGACCCTGGATGGCGCCATGTGCGCGGCAGTGGTGGATTACAACAGCGGCATGCTGTTGGGCAGCATAGGTTCCGGCGTGGACCTGGAGCTGGCTGCCGCAGGCAATACCGAAGTGGTGCGCGCCAAGATGAAGACCATGAAGTCCCTGGGTCTGAATGACAGCATCGAAGACATTCTGATCACCCTGGGCAAGCAGTATCACATCCTGCGCCCTGCCGAGAAGATCAACGGCATCTTCATCTACTACGTGCTGGACAACGGCCGTGCCAACCTGGCCCTGGCCAGGCGCAAGGTCTCGGATGTGGAGTCCAAGTTCGTCATGTGATTCAGCCGGTCTGAAGACGCGCAACGGGCCTGGAGGCCCGTTCTTGTTTTTCGCGCCGAATTGATCAGGCCGCGATCAAGGGGGCGCGGAACTGGTAGCCCACTTTCTGCTGGGACTGCAGTGGCACGGCCACGGGCGTCGCCTTTTCGATGCGGCGGCGCAGGCGGTAGATGGTGGCGTGCAGGTTGTTGTCGGACTCGGCTGCGCTGGTATGGGTCAGCAGGCTGCGGATATGGTCGCGGCTGACGGTTTCGCCCTGGGCCTGCAAAAAGCACTCCATCAGCATCAGGTCGGTGGCGCCCAGCTCCACGCTCTGGCCATCGGGGGCGGTCAGCAGACTGCGGCGGCTGTCCAGCTTCCAGGCCGTGGCCGTCCGGGCCGTGGTCATGATGCGCCGGTGCACGGCGCGAACGGCCAGTTCCACCTGCTCGAAGGTCACGGGCTTGGTCAGATACATATCTGCACCGGCGTTGATGACTTCGGCAAACACTTCGGGCCCCAGGCGCCCCGAGACAATCAGCACGCCGGCCTGGCTGCGCTTGCGGATGATGCGCAGCAGCTCGGTGCCAGCCACCCCGGGCAGCATCAGGTCCAGCACATAGAAATCAAATCGATAGGGTGCGTCGTCGGTCAGCAGGTCGCTGCTGTCGCTGTATGCCGTGACCTCCACGCCCTGGCCGCGCAGATGCTGGGCCAGAAATTCGCAGTACTCGGTGTCGTCGTCGACCAGGGCAAGAGTGGCAGGCAGCATGGGCGGCGGACCTCATTCGGCAAGACCTTGGGGAATGACCAGGCGCATGATCGTGCCATGCGGGCTGTGCGGCAGAGCTTGTACTGTACCTTGGTGCAACTGCAAGACCGCATGCACGATGAACAGGCCCAGGCCGGCGCCCGGGCGGCCGTGGCTGTGGTTGCCGCGCGAGCCTTTTTCGAACAGACGCGGGAGCAGCTCCTCGGAAATGCCGGGGCCCTGGTCCACGACTTCCAGAATCAGTGCCAGCGGCTCGTCGGACTCGGAGATGCGCAGCTGCACCGGGGTATCTGCGGGCGCATAGGCCAGGGCGTTGTTGAGCAGATTGCGAAGCGTCAGCCGCATCAGCGCCGGATGCAGCTGTACGGTGCGTGCCGTGGTCAGCCATTGCACATCGATGCGCGGGCGCAGGTCGGCCGCAATATCGTGCAGCACCAGCTTGATCAAGGTCGGCAGATCGGTCTCGCTGGAGGCGCCGGCTTTGCCGCCCGCGGCCAAAATAGTGCCGGCGGTCAGGGTGTTGTCCAGTGTGCCTATCACCTGCTGCAGCACATGCTCGGCGCGCAGCAAGGCCCTGGCGGCGGGCGCGGCATCGGCCAGATGCAGATCTTCGATGGCCTTGAGCGTGGCCTGCATGGCAGCCGAGGCATTGTTCAGCGGCTGGCGGATTTCATGGGAGAGCAGCTGCAGCATCTCGTTGTGTTCGCTCAGCATGGCCGTGCGCCAGTCCAGCAGGGTACGCAACCTGCCGAGCTCGCCCGCGTCCTGGCGGCTGCTGCGCAGTTGCTCGTGCAAGGCCTGCAGCTGCTCGCGCTGGCGTGCAATGACTTCGCCACGCGCATATTCGCGTCCTATGTCGCTGAGCTGCATCAGCACCTCGTGCCGGCCCTGGGCATCGGCTGCGCCGGGCGTGAGCTGTATGCGGCGGTGGTGCTGCGAACCGGAGTCACCGGGCCGTATGTCGTCATATTCCTGGTGCAAGCCCCGGGCGGCGGCCGTAAAGCGCGGGCCGTGGACTTGCCAGATCTGGGCAGGCAGCAGACCCTGCAGCGGCTGGCCGATGGGGCTGGTGTCCTCGGGCACATCCAGCCATTGGCACCAGGCGGGAGTGGCCATGAGCAGCAGCCCTTCGGCATTCCAGAGTGCACAGCCCTGGCCGGAGCGGTCCAGCAAATCGGCCAGATGGGCGGCAGAAACGGGTGAAAAGCTCATGACGGCGGGCGGCAGCGGATTTGTAAATGTGTTTTGCAAATCATAGGTTTAACGCCTGGCTCTGCCCAACAGCTCATGGCGCTGGCGAATAAGCGATATTCCTGCCTCAGGGAAAACGGTAAATTTTGATATAAACATATATAAACATCAAAGATTCACCGACAACTTGTGACTTCTAAGTAAGATATATCGCAATGAAGTCGCATGCGGGACAGGCATGCAGCGCTGATTGATGACTTTTATAGTGATAGCAGTCAGCGCTCTTGTTTAAAGAACTTTCGATAAAAACATTTGAGAAATCAAGACTGCTTGTGCGGTATGTGCTCTTGTATTAGTAGTGCACGCTACCGCAGCAGGAGACAACACGGACCAGACAGGAGCAGCGGTCATGGACAAACTCAAGGCATTTGAGTCTTTTGTATCGGTAGCGACCAGGGGCAGCTTGACGGCTGCAGCCAAGGCCGAAGGTGTGGCGCCCGCCATCATGGGGCGCCGTCTGGACGCTCTGGAAGAGCATCTGGGCGTCAAGCTCATGGTGCGCACCACGCGCCGCATCTCGCTGACCCACGAAGGCAGCGCCTTCCTGGAAGATTGCCAGCGCCTGCTCTCCGATGTGTGCAATGCCGAGGCCAGCGTGTCGGCCGGCGGCGTCAAGGCCACGGGCCATCTGCGCATCACGGCGCCTGCCGGTTTCGGCCGCCGCCATGTGGCGCCGCTGGTGCCGCGCTTCCGCGACCTGCACCCCGATGTCACCATCTCGCTGAACCTCAGCGACCGCGTGGTCGATCTGGCGGGCGAGGGCTTCGATTGCGCGGTGCGCGTGGGCGATCTGCCGGACTCGGCCCTGGTCAGCGTGCGCATTGCCGACAACCGCCGCCTGTGCGTGGCCACGCCCGGCTATCTGGAGCGCCGCGGCACGCCCAAGCATCCCAGCGAGCTGACCCAGCATGACTGTCTGACGCTGTCGTCCGACGCCTCGCAAACACGGGGTTGGGCCTTCCGCATCCCGCATCCCGAAAGCGGCACCAGCGAGGTCGTGCACTTCAAGCCGGGTGGCCCGCTGGACTGCTCCGACGGTCAGGTGTTGCACGACTGGTGCCTGGGCGGCTGGGGCATTGCCTGGCGCAGCACCTGGGAGGTGGAGGCCGAGATCGCCGCCGGTCGCCTCGTGCCCGTGCTGGAAGAGTTTGCCGCGCCGCCCAACGGCATCTTCGTGGTCTTCCCCCAGCGCAAGCACATGCCGCTGCGCGTGCGCATGTGGATCGACTACCTCAAGCACCACTACAACCAGCCGGACTTCTTTCGTCTCGGCGTGGATCTCTGAGCGGGCTTGAAACGGTAGACAATGGACCGGTCGCCGTGGCCTGATACAGGCCGCTGAACCCGTCCTTTTTTCTACGATGAAGCCATGACCTTTGAAGCTGTTCTTGCCAGCGCCCATCTGCTGGCGATCCTGACCCTGGTGGTGTTTCTGACCAGCCAGGCCGCCCTGTGTCGTGTGGAATGGATGAATGCCGCCGTGGTGCAGCGCCTGGCCAGGCTGGACATGATCTACGGCATTGCCGCCGTCATCCTGCTGTTGACCGGCATCGCGCGCCTGCTCTGGGGCGTCAAGGGCATGGGAGCCTATACGGCCTCGCCGCTGTTCCATCTCAAGATGACGCTGTTCGTCATCGCCTTTTTGCTTTCGCTCAAGCCCACGCTGACCTTCCGCCGCTGGAAGAAGGCGCTGGATGCAAGCGGTCAGCTGCCGCCGCCCGAGGAAATCAAGCAGACCCGCAAATGGGTGATGTGGCAGGGCCATGTGGTGCCGGTGATCGCCGTGGTTGCCATCTTCTGGGCGCGCGGCATGTAATCTGCGCCAGACCCCGCAAAAGACAAAGGCCGCTGCAAAGCGGCCTTTTTCACGTCTGCGGCATTCAGAACGTGCCGCGTAGCGTCAGCATCGCAGCCAGATCCTGGTGGTTGATGTCGCGCTCGCAGGTGTTGCAGTTGAAGGTGTAGCCGGCAAACAGGTTCCAGCCGCGGCTGAGCTCGCCGCTGAACGTGGGCATGGCCTGCATTCGGGGTTCAAGCGAGAATGACTTCCCTTTGCGCAATGACTGTGTGTGGCCGCCGAAACATGCAGATACCGCCCTACAGCCTGTGAACCGGCCCTGGAACAAGGGTGTGGCGCCAGCGATTCGGCAGGACTTGAATCCGGCACGTAAAATCCCGCGATGCTCTCCGTCAAACAGGAATTGCTCGCAGCCCTGGCTGCTGAGCTCGAAACACTCTCGCCCGGCGCCGGCGCACGCGCTGCGTTTGAAAACCCCAAAGTGGCAGCCCATGGCGATTTCGCCTGCACGGCGGCCATGCAGCTGGCCAAGCCTCTGAAGGCCAACCCGCGCGCCCTGGGCGAGCAGCTCAAGACCGCGCTGGAGGCTACAGCCGCCTTCCAGCAGTGGGTGGATGCGATTGAAATCGCGGGTCCGGGCTTTCTCAACATTCGCCTCAAGCCTGCTGCCAAGCAGGAGGTGGTGCGCGAAGTGCTGGCGCAAGCCCAGAAGTTCGGCTACCAGGCCGATCGCGGTGAAAACATCCTCGTCGAGTTCGTCTCCGCCAACCCCACCGGCCCTCTGCATGTGGGCCATGGCCGCCAGGCTGCGATCGGCGACGCCATCAGCAACCTCTATTCCACCCAGGGCTGGAAGGTTCACCGCGAGTTCTATTACAACGACGCGGGCGTGCAGATCGACACCCTGACCAAGAGCACCCAGCTGCGCGCCAAAGGCTTCAAGCCCGGTGACGAATGCTGGCCCACCGACAGCGAAAACCCGCTGGCCAAGAATTTCTACAACGGTGACTACATTGCCGACATCGCCAAGGCTTTCCTGGCCAAGGAAACCATCAAGGCTGATGACCGCGAGTTCACCGCCAACGGCGATGTCGAGGATTACGACAACATCCGCCAGTTTGCCGTGGCCTATCTGCGCAACGAGCAGGACAAGGATCTGCAGGCCTTCAACCTCAAGTTCGACGAGTACTACCTCGAGTCCAGCCTCTATGAAAACGGTCATGTCGAAGCGACGGTCAACCGCCTGATCGCCAACGGCAAGACCTATGAGCAGGACGGCGCGCTGTGGCTCAGGTCCACCGACTACGGCGACGACAAAGACCGCGTGATGCGCAAGACTGACGGCGGCTACACCTACTTTGTGCCCGATGTGGCCTATCACATCCAGAAGTTCAAGCGTGGCTTCACCAAGGTGGTGAACATTCAGGGTACGGACCACCACGGCACCATTGCCCGCGTGCGCGCCGGCCTGCAGGCTGCCGATGTAGGCATCCCCGAGGGCTACCCCGACTACGTGCTGCACACCATGGTGCGCGTGGTGCGCAACGGCGAAGAGGTCAAGATCAGCAAGCGCGCCGGCTCCTACGTCACGCTGCGCGATCTGATCGAGTGGACCAGCAAGGATGCCGTGCGCTTCTTCCTGCTCTCGCGCAAGCCCGACACCGAGTACACCTTCGACGTGGATCTGGCCGTGGCCCAGAACAACGACAACCCCGTGTACTACGTGCAGTATGCCCATGCGCGCATCCAGTCCGTGCTGCGTGCCTGGCAGGAGGCCGGCGGTGCAGGCCTGGCGGCACTCAAGGATGTGGACCTGTCCGCTCTGGAAGGCCCGCAGGCCCAGGCGCTGATGCTGCTGCTGGCCAAGTACCCCGAGATGCTGACTGCTGCTGCCGAAGGCAACGCACCGCACGACGTGACCTTCTATCTGCGCGATCTGGCCTCCAGCTATCACAGCTACTACGACGCAGAGCGCATCCTGGTGGACGACGAAAAGGTCAAGCTCGCACGTCTGGCCCTGGTCGCTGCCACGGCCCAGGTGTTGCACAATGGTCTGGCGGTGCTGGGTGTGAGCGCACCCGAGCGCATGTAATCCCAGTTTCCTGTCCATCGGTCGCCTTGCTGGCCTTGCCTGTCAGGGGTCGATGGATCTGAGAATGGAATAACTGAAGCAGAAAGCGTTAAGCGACTGATATGAAGAACCAGCAACGCGGTGGAACCATCCTGGGGCTTATCTTTGGCATGGTCATCGGTCTGGCTGCGGCCCTGGCCGTGGCCATCTATGTGACCAAGGTGCCGGTGCCCTTCCTCAACAAGGGTGGAAACAACACTCAGCGCGATGCGGCCGAGGCCGAGCGCAACAAGAACTGGGACCCCAACGCACCGCTGCAGAGCCGCCAGCCTGCACCGCCCCCGGTGACACCACCAGTTCCTCCAAGCGATGTGACGGTGTCGCCGCCTACACCTGCGGTACAACCTACTGCAACCGGCGGAGTCACCACGCCGCCGCCACCTTCTACGCCGGAGAAGCCTGCCAAGTCCGCATCGGGTGATCCGCTGGGTGATCTGGTCAAGGAGCGCTCCGCAGCAGCCGACAAGGCAGACAAGGCGCGTGCAGACAAGGAAAAGGCGGCCGCGCAGACGGCATCCTCTTCGGACTCTGCGTTCAACTACTTTGTGCAGGCCGGTGCTTTCCGCGGCCAGAGCGAAGCGGAAGCGCAGCGTGCCAAGCTGGCCATGCTGGGCTGGGAGTCGCGCATCAGCGAGCGTGAGCAGAACGGCATCACCGTTTTCCGCGTGCGCGTGGGGCCGTTCAGCAAGCGTGACGACGCTGAGCAGCTCAAGGGCAAGCTCGACGGTGCGGGCGTGGACTCGACTCTGGTGCGCGCGGCCAGATAGCAAGGCCCCTGAGGCGCTGCGCGCCGGGGGACTGCAGCTTAGCTGCGGGGCGGCCCTTGCTTGAGACCTCTGACTTGTGCCATTGGTAGTTTTGACAACGCTGAACTTTTTTGGGCCTGTTGGCTCTGATATTGCAGACCTGATACAGGAGTTTGTTTAGATGAAACGTCGCGAATTCTCTCTGGCTGCCTCGGCAGCTGCTGCCGGTGCCCTGACTCTGGGTGCCTCCTCCAGCTGGGCCCAGGGCGCTGCGCCCAAGGAAGGCAAGGACTACATCAAGCTCGGCAAGCCCGCCAGCGTGAGCGCGCCGGCCGGCAAGGTCGAGGTGGTCGAGTTCTTCTGGTACAGCTGCCCGCATTGCAATGCCTTCGAGCCCCAGTTCGAAGCCTGGGCAAAGAGCCAGCCTGCCGATGTGGTGGTGCGCCGCGTGCCCGTGGCTTTCAATGCCTCTTTCGTGCCACAGCAAAAGCTGTACTACGCCCTGGAGGGCATGAACCTGCTGCCCCAGCTGCATGCCAAGGTGTTCCGCACCATCCACGTGGATCGCAATCTGCTCAAGACCGATGACGCCATCTTTGACTGGGTCGGCAAGCAGGGCGTGGATCTGGCCAAGTTCAAGGAGGTCTACAACTCCTTCACCGTGGCCAATCAGGCGCGCAAGGCCGCTCAGCTGCAAAACGAATATGACGTGGAAGGCGTGCCCGCCATGGGTGTGGCCGGCCGCTACTACACGGACGGCACCAAGGCCGGCAATATGGAGAATGTGCTGCGCGTGGTCAATGCGCTGGTCGCCTCCAGCCGCAAGGCCTGAGATCAGGCAGCAGACGCCAGTGACGTTTGACGCCCAACAAGCCCGCCGCCGTGCGGGCTTTTTTGTGGGTGTTTTTTACGCAAGTTGCAAAAAGGGAATGACTACAATGGATGCAAGAGTGCGACACGTGTCGCGTCTTTTGTGGCCTCGTGCCATCTTTCAAATGAGCGATAAGCCTTAGAGGTCTAAGCTCCATTGCTACTTAAAACGTAGCAATTTCAATCTGCAGCCGAATGGCTCAATTCGGCTGCAAGCCTTTCCCCACAAGGGAAGGGCAAGCATTTGCACGTCCTTTCCAAGGATTTGCGCGCCGTTTTGGCCCATTTTCGCCACAGAAGTGTGGTGAGGATGAGACACGTCTGAAATTTTCCACGAACATGGAAACGTCCCGACGTAAGGCTTCAGATACGGAAGGGCGCAAAGCTCTGATCTGCCTTGTCATACTTTTCAGAAATGGAATCGCTATGACTTTGTGTGTGACCACAAATAGCCTACGGTGATGTGCAAGACCAGTAATGGTCCTGTGCAGAGCTCACCCGACAACGTACCCCCGCATAGCGGCAGAAACCACTCGCGAGAGTGATTTCTGGAGGCTGCCAGCAGAAAGGCGGTTAAGGGGCCAGGCTAATTCCGCATGGGCAACGTAAAGTGAATCGTCGTTCGAACCTGGGTGACCATTGAGGGGCCAAATCTGCTGATAGGCCACGACCAAAAGGTACGCTGAAGGCTGTGTCTGTTCTTGCTAGACACACGTCACCAACATTCAGCCCCGGGATAGATGAGTCCTAAACGGATAGACAGGAAGCGGCGCAAGCCGCCAACGTCGGTAGATTAGGGAACGTGGTAAGCCCCACCGTCCGCCAGCACGCGCAAGCGCGATGGCAGGGAAGTCGTAAGGCGACCTGTTGGATGAGGGGGTATGGGATAGTGGAAAAAGCGAATGGCTGCCTGTAATGGGTGGCATAAGGCATTTGTCCTAACGCGAAAGCGTGCCCACTTCCACTTGGTGCAACCGTCGCTCGCGACTGTTGGTGTTCATTTCATAGCCCAAAAGGGACGCATAGCCTCCCTTTTGGGAAGTCACGCGTCCTCCAAAGGGTCAAACCTGAAAGAGGAAAGCATGAGAGAAACAACTGTCTCCAGTAGTTCTGCGTCCTCACGCGAACCGCAAGACTGGCACGCCATTGATTGGCACCGGGTCGAGCAGTTCGTGAGAACGACGCAGCAACGCATAGCGAAGGCTACGCTGGAGAAAGACTGGCGCAGGGTGAAAGCCTTGCAACGGTCTTTAATCCACTCGTTTTCCGCCAGGGCTCTGGCAGTAAGACGAGTTACCGAAAACCAAGGCAAGCGAACGGCAGGTGTCGATCGCCAGCTTTGGGATTCTCCTGCCCTGAAACGGGTGGCAATTGGTCGGTTGAAACAGCAACGGGGATATAGAGCTAAACCGCTTCGGCGGGTCTACATCCCGAAGTCCAACGGAAAGGAGCGCCCTCTGGGCATTCCCACGATGTTGGATCGGGCCATGCAGGCGCTACACCTGCTTGGACTGGAACCTGTGGCGGAAACCACGAGCGATCTGAACAGCTACGGCTTTAGGAGGAATCGCTCGACGGCGGATGCCATGGGCCAGATAGTCGTCTGCACATCCAAGAGAGACTCTGCTCAGTGGGTGCTGGAGGCGGATATCCAAGGCTGTTTCGACCATATCAACCATGAGTGGCTGGTACGTCACGTTCCTATGAACAAGACAATCTTGCTCAAATGGTTGAAAGCCGGGGTAGTCCACCAGGGCCGCCTATCGCCAACCACAGAAGGGACGCCACAAGGCGGCATCATCTCGCCAACATTGGCGAACATGTGTCTGAACGGGCTGGAATCGGGCTTGATCGCATACCTTCGGGGGCGGTTTGGCGTGAAAAAGGCCGCGAAACTGAAAGTCAACGTGATCCGGTACGCCGACGACTTTGTGATCACGGGTAGCTCTCAAGAGCTGCTCGGGACAGAGGTTAGGCCTTGGATAGAAGCATTCCTCGCACAACGGGGTCTGCGCCTATCACTGGAAAAGACGAAGGTCACACACATAGACACCGGTTTCGATTTCCTGGGGTGGAACTTTCGCAAATACAAAGGGAAGTTTCTCAACAAACCAAGCAAGAAGAACGCGCAAGCGCTCTATCGCAAGGTCAGTGAAATCGTGAAGTCACACGTATCCATGAAGCAGGAGGATCTCATAGCCAAACTGAACCCAATCCTTCGGGGATGGGCGCAGTACCACCAACCGGTGGTGGCGAAGGAAACCTTCAGTCGGATGGACAGCCTGATCTACTGGCGCCTAGTGCGCTGGACGAGAAGACGACATCCGAATAAGTCCCTCCTCTGGTGCAAAAGCCGTTACTGGCGGCGCATCAAGGACAGGGATGAGTTCGCAGCAACCGTGAAAACGGCAGACGGCTCACTCACGACCAAATTGTTGAAGCTTGCTGATACAAAGATCGTGAGGCACGAAAAGATCAGAGGGAGTTACAACCCCTTTGACCCGGCTGATGAGGTTTATGGCGAAGACTTGAGGACGAAGCGCATGTTGAAAAATATGTCGTACCAGTACGAAACGTCGATGCTCTACATCTCACAGAACGGACGTTGCGCACTATGTGCGGAACCGTTGGAAGAAGGGGAACGCTGGCACGACCACCACATTGTTTACAAGGTGGCGGGTGGATCAGACAAACTCTCCAATCGGGTGCTACTGCACCCCGTCTGTCACAGGCGGTTGCATGCACTGGGTTTACAGGTAGCGAAACCGGCCTCTCAAGGGCTTAGCGTTCAATCAGGAAAAAACAATCCATCCTAGAATGGAGAGTATTGAAGATTGAACTTGTTGTGCTTGAGCCGGATGCGGTGAAAGTCGCAAGTCCGGTTCTTAGGGGGGGATGGTTCAGCAATGAACTGTCCCTACCCTCCAACGTGCCTTCCATGAAAAAAACACTCCTACCTCTTGCGCTGGCCTGCGCCCTGGCAGCAGCGACCGGCATTGTCCATGCCGAAAAAGCCGACAGCGCCAAGCCCATGAATATCGAGGCGGATGCGTTGCGTCATGACGAGCTGCAGCAGACCAGTGTCTTTACTGGCAATGTGGTGATGACCAAGGGCTCCATCGTGCTGCGCGGTGCTCAGCTCGATGTGCGGCAGGACGCCGAGGGCTATCAGTACGGTGTGATCAAGGCCGAGGCCGGCAAGCGAGCGTTCTTCCGCCAGAAGCGCGATACCGTGGCCGGTCAGCCCGAGGAGTTCATCGAGGGCGAAGGCGAAGTCATCGAGTACGACGGCAAGGCCGATATCGTCAAGTTCATCCGTCGTGGCGAGATGCGCCGCTACCGTGGCGGTCAGCTCAGCGATCAGGTCACGGGCTCCATCATCGTCTACAACAACATCACCGACGTCTATACCGTCGATGGCCAGAAGACCAGCGGCGGCCTGCCTAGCTCCTCCGTGGGACAGGGCGGCCGTGTGCGCGCCATCATGGCGCCCAAGGACGGCACGCCGGGGGCACAGCCCAAGCCTGCAACACCTGCCACGCAGCTGCGCCAGAGCATGACGCTGGGCGGCGAGAAAGCCGACGAGAAGAAATGAGCGAGCCGACTTTCTCCAGCAGCCGCAGCGGCGAGTCCGACAGCCGCCTGGAGGCCAAACATCTGGCCAAGTCCTACGGCAGCCGCAAGGTGGTCAAGGATGTGTCCCTGTCCGTGCAAAAAGGCGAGGTCGTCGGTCTGCTCGGCCCTAATGGAGCGGGCAAGACCACATCGTTCTACATGATCGTGGGCCTGGTGCGCAGCGACGGCGGCGAGATCTTCATCGACGGCCAGCCGGTGGGCGGCATGCCGATTCACCAGCGTTCGCGCCTGGGCCTGTCCTATCTGCCCCAGGAAGCCTCCATCTTTCGCAAGCTCAGCGTGGAAGACAATGTGCGCGCCGTGCTGGAGCTGCAAAAGGACGAGCAGGGCAAGGCGCTGACGCGCGACGAGATCGAAAAGCGCCTCACGGGCCTGCTGCAGGAGCTGCGCGTCGAGCATCTGCGCCAGTCGCCGGCGCTGGCGCTGTCAGGCGGTGAGCGCCGTCGCGTGGAAATTGCCCGCGCCCTGGCCACGCAACCGCGCTTTATTTTGCTTGACGAGCCTTTTGCCGGCATCGACCCGATCGCGGTGATCGAGATCCAGCGCATCATCGGCTTCCTCAAGGAGCGCGGCATCGGCGTGCTGATCACCGACCATAATGTGCGCGAGACGCTGGGCATCTGCGACCACGCCTTCATCATCAGCGACGGTCATGTGCTGGCCGAAGGCACGCCCGAGGAGATCGTGGAGAACGCCGATGTGCGCCGCGTCTATCTGGGCGAACATTTCAGGATGTGATGACCGCCACGCTCCCTCACTTTGTGCGGTCGCTGCCCCCAGAAGGGGCCCTGACCGGCTGCGCCGGGGTTTGCCTTGAGGTGGCCCGGCGGCAAACCCGTAGCACTGCGCGCGTTTGCAATGATTGTCTGGGGGCCGCGCCTCGATGAAGCCAGGTCTCTCGCTACGCGTTTCGCAGCATTTATCGCTTACGCCGCAGCTGCAGCAATCCATTCAGCTGCTGCAGCTTTCCACCCTGGAGCTGGCGCAGGAAGTCGAGCAGATGCTGGTCGACAACCCTTTTCTGGAACGTGCGGGCGATGAGGCCGAAACTGCGGGAGATGCTCCTGTAGATGTAGCTAATAGCGCCGGTGAATACAGTACTTCAGATAGTATTCATGCTGAAAGAGATGCATCGCAAGCGCAACAAGCTACTGAAACGGTAGCGGAGACATCAAACCCCGAAACCCCTGAAACGCTGAACTGGGAGGCCGAGGGCCTGGACGGTCAGGACGGGGAATGGGGTGGCGAATCCAGTAGCGAGTGGGATACGCCCTCGGCCAGCAGCTCCACGCGCAACCGCGATGGCGATGACGAAACCGATGCCATCGATCTGGCGCGCGAGCACCAGAGCCTGACCGACTTTCTCCATCGTCAGGCGCTGAGCCTGCATCTGGGCGCGGCGGACATGGCGGCGCTGCGCTTTCTCATCGAGTCGCTCAGCGACGACGGCTATCTCGAGGATTCCCTGCAGGAGCTGGCGCAAAGCCTGGCCGGCGACGACCTGGAAGAGCGCGAGGAGCTGGAGCAGCACTTTGTCATTGCGCTGAAGCTGCTGCAAAGCCTGGAGCCCGTGGGCGTGGGAGCGCGTGATCTGGCCGAGTGCCTGCAGCTGCAGCTGCGCGACCTGATCCGCACCGCCGAGGATGAGGGCACGACCGAGGCGCATATGAACCGGCTGCTGCTGGCGCAGGCCATCTGCGCTCAGCCCATGGACCTGCTGGCGCGGCGCGATCTGCGCAAGCTCACCAGTCTGTGCGGTGCGCGCGAGGAGCAACTGCGCGAGGCCATGGCCCTGATCGCCAGACTGGAGCCGCGTCCGGGGCGCCGCTTTGTCGACGTGGAACGCCATATCGTGGTGCCCGATGTCATCGTGCGCCCGGTGCGGGCCGGCTCGGGCCGGGTGGACTTCTCCGTGCAGCTCAACCCCGAGGTCATGCCGCGTCTGCGCGTGCATGACATCTATGCCAGCGTACTGCGCCGCCACAAGAACAGCGACGGCCATGCGGCGCTGCAGCAGCAACTGCAGGAGGCGCGCTGGTTCATCAAGAACATCCAGCAGCGCTTCGACACCATCTTGCGGGTCTCCGAAGCCATCGTGGAGCGGCAGAAGAACTTCTTTGTGCATGGCGAGCTGGCCATGCGACCGCTGGTGCTGCGCGATATCGCCGACACGCTGGGCCTGCACGAGTCCACCATCAGCCGTGTGACCACCGCCAAGTACATGGCCACGCCCCAGGGCACCTTCGAGCTCAAGTACTTCTTCGGTTCGGGCCTGGGCACGGAAACCGGCGGCAGCGCCTCCAGCACGGCCGTGCGTGCGCTGATCAAGCAGTTTGTCGATGCCGAAGATGCCAAGAAGCCGCTGTCGGACGCCAAGCTGGCCGATATGCTCAAAGAGCAGGGCATCGAGTGCGCGCGCCGCACCGTCGCCAAATACCGCGAGCAGCTCAAGATACCGACGACCACGCTGCGCAAGGCGCTGTAGGGCACCGCAGAAACAAGAAAGCCGCTGATGCATCGCACAGCGGCTTTCTTGCTCTGTCTTTAGGGCGGGAGCCTTGATAAGGCATTCCTCAAGCAAGGGGCAGCGAGCAAGAGCTGCCCTTGCGGCGATGCTGCCGTCCCCCTTGGGGGCGCCCGGCCAGGGGAAGGCGCGTAGCGCCTCAGGGGGTTATCAAGAAACCAACCACCAGATAAACCAGACCAGCACGCCAATCATCAGGCCGAACTTGAGGATCTTGTAGAAGGTCGGATTCCAGTCGCGGAAGGCGCGGCGGTACTTGCCCGCATAGAACGAGATCTTGAACAGCTTGCTGATCATGCCGCGCGGATCGCCCTCGTTGTTGGGCGAGCTGGCGGCGGCCACCACGTTCTTGCCCAGCCAGTGATTGAGCCACTGGGCAAAGCCATTGGTCATGGGGCGCTCCACATCGCAGAACAGCACGATGCGGTTGCCTTCGCTGCGGTTCTCGGCCCAGTGCATAAAGGTCTCGTCGAAGATCACGCCTTCACCTTCACGCCAGCTATAGGGCTGGCCGTCGACCTCGATCATGCAGCGGTCGTCGTTGGGGGCCAGCACGGCCAGGTGATAGCGCAGCGAGCCTGCATAGGGGTCGCGGTGCAGATTGAGCTTGGCGCCGGGCGGCAGCTCGGCAAACATGGCGGCCTTGACGCTGGGAATCGATTTCACCAGGGCCGTGGTCTTGGGGCACAGCTCCATGGCCGAAGGGTGGGCATCGCCGTACCACTTGAGATAGAAGCGCTTCCAGCCGGTCTTGAAGAAGGAGTTGAAGCCTGCGTCATCGTTATTGGCGGCGGCCTTGATCTGCATGTTCTTTTGCAGATTGACGGCTTCCTCGCGGATTTCACGCCAGTTGGCCTGCAGCGGCGCCAGCTCGGGGAAGGTGCTGGTGGGCAGATAGGGCGTGCGCGGCACCTTGCTGAACATCAGCATGAAGACGTTGAACGGCGCTGTGAACGTGGAGTGGTCAAACAATTGCTTGACCACCTTGTGGCGCACCTTGCCGCGCAGATGCATGTACAGCCCGCAGCCAAAGAAAAGCAGCACCAGTGCCAGAACGATTATTTTTGCCATAAGGGCCAATTTTACCGGGGGCACCCCGGCGGCCACCATGGGGGCAGGTCAAACAGAACCGGGGTAGGGGAATATCAAAAGCAATAGCTGCCGGCGCTTGACGGCCAGGCGCGGCAGCCGGTCAGGATCAGATACTCAAGGCAGAGCCAGCACGGCGCAGTTGCACAGATCCGCGCTCTCGAACACCGTTGTGTCGCCCGCTTTGAGGCCCGGCACGGGGAATAGCCGCACCGTCAGCGGCTTGTTGAGGCGAAAAGCCATGGTGCCCGTATCGCGCATGACGGCGGCGATCTGCTCGGCGCTGCTATCGCCCGGCACAGGCACGGTATCGAGGCCGATGCCGCAGACGCTGCTGTAGGTCAGCAGGGCGCGGATATCGAATTCGTCATTCAGACTGGCCTGGGCCAGGCCTTGGTCCTCGGTCACGGCCAGCATCAGGCCGCTGAAGCCGATCTGCGTCACGCCGTTGACTGATTTGAAGACGCGGGTCAGCAGGGCCGAGGCTTCCACCGTGCCGCTGGCGCCGAAACAGGGCACGCCCAGCAGTTGGTAGACATCGACCATGGAGGCGCAGGACTTGGACGGCGCGGCCGAGGTGTCCATGCCCGCGATATGCCAGCTCTCGGCCAGTTTCACGCCGTCGGCACAGCGCTGGATGGCAGTGGCATGCTCGTTCAGAGTCTGGCTCAGGCGCTCGAATGCGAGCCTGAACCACGCCGCGTGATCGAGCTGCAGGCGCTGCTGCTGCAGCTCCTGCAGTTCAGCCACCATGAGGTCTGGCGTTTCCAGGCCCAGCACCAGGGCGCCGTGGTGCTGGCCGCGGTGGTAGCTGGCCGGGAAATAGGGAATGCCGGGCGCGCAGTTGAAGTTGACCGTGAAGTTGAAGTTGCCTTCGCCGCGTGGCGTGCTGCGCGCGATCTGCTGAATTGCCTGCACGCTATGGGCCAGCAAACCGGTCTGCAGAAAGCCATGTTCATCCAGATCGATGTTTACGCAGGCGTTGCACAGGTCGCCATAGGCGGCAATCAGCTGCGGCAGCAGGGCCACTTCCTGCGCATTGCGCGCCTCGCCCACGGCAAAGCGGATGCGGCGTTTGCCGGTGTTGATGGCCTTGAGCGTTTCGGCAATGCGCTGCAGGCCGGCTTGGGCGCTGTCTGCGCTGGAGACATCCAGATATTCGCCAAACGGGTTGCTCACGATGCGGATGGACTGCACCTGATAGCCCCGGGCCTCAATGGCATCGGCCACGGCATCGCATTGCTGCTTGGCCTGGGTCAGGTCGGCCTGCCACTGTGCCTCATCGGCGCTCAGGTTGACAAAGGCGGTGACGGTGCGCACGCGCACCAGCGGGTTGAAGCTGATATTCATAGCAGTATCCGTAGGCGGGAGAATGGCTGGCGGCCATTTTGCCTCTGAACACGCCGATTACAGCAGGCGCGTGCCCAGCGGCACCTCCTTGTCGGGCACGCACAGGGCCACGGCTCCCGTGGCATCGTGAAAACCGGTCACAAGACATTCGCTCATCAAGGGCCCAATCTGCTTCTTGGGAAAGTTGATCACGGCCACCACCAGCCGTCCTATCAGCTCCTCGGGTTGGTAATGCTCGGTGATCTGCGCGCTGGACTTGCGCTGGCCCAGCTCGGGACCCAGGTCCACCAGCAGCTTGTAGGCGGGCTTGCGGGCCTCGGCAAATACCTCGGCCTGCAGCACGCGGCCCACGCGCAGCTCCACCTTCATAAAGTCGTTCCAGCTGATTTCTTCCATGTCGTCATTGCTCCTTGGCCTGGCATCATGCCTCGGGCCCTGCGAGCATCTGTAGAGCAACGCTTGTCGTGCGCGGGCACCGGAAAAGGCCTAGCGCGTATGCTTATGCCCTGTAAAGCGCACAACAGGCTCCCGTGAGCGTCCGGCGCCTGCGCCGTTGCTGGCGCGCACTGATTTCTATGAACCAACTGCATTTGTTTCTGCCCTGCGCCGCCGGCGTCGAGGGCTTTCTGGCCGACGAGGTCCACGCCATCACCGGCGCCAGCGGGCAGGACCTGCTCGTGGGCCGGGGCGGCGTCATGCTGCGCGGCATGTGGCGCGATGCCATGCTGCTCAATCTGCACAGCCGTCTGGCTCAGCGCGTGCTGATCGAGCTGTCGCACACCATGTACCGCAGCGAGAACGATCTGTACCGTGCCGCCAGCGAGGTGGCCTGGGAGATCTGGTTCACGCCCAAGGAAACCTTCAAGATCGAAGTCACGGCCCAGCACAGCCCGCTGACCAGCCTGAACTTCGCGGCGCTCAAGGTCAAGGACGCGATCGCCGACCGTTTTCGCGCCAAGCGCAACGGCGTGCGCCCCAGCGTCGAGACCCATCACCCCGATGTGCGCGTGCACCTGCACCTGACGACCGACGGCGCCACCATCTATATCGACACCTCGGGCGAGGCGCTGTTCAAGCGCGGCTGGCGCGAAGACAAGGGCGATGCCCCGCTCAAGGAAACCCTGGCCGCGGCCATGATTGCTGCCTCGGGCTGGAACCCGCATGGCGACAATCCCCAGCCGCTGTACGACCCCTGCTGCGGCAGCGGTACCCTGGTGATCGAGGCCGCGCAGATCGCGCGCAAGATTCCAGCCGGCATTCTGCGTCGCTTTGCGTTCGAGAAGCTCGTGCCCTTCCAGCGTCATGTCTGGGAAGCCATGCTGGATGAGGCAGAGAGCCAGATCCTGCCCGAATCGCCGGTGGGCATTTACGGCTCTGACATCGCCTTCCGCATGGTGGACTTTGCCCAGCGCAATGCCGAGCGCGCGGGTGTGTCCGATACCGTCAGCCTGCGCGGCGGCGATGCCTTGCAGCGCATGCCGCCCAGCGAGCAGCCCGGCATGATGCTGCTGAACCCGCCCTATGGCGAGCGCATCGCGGCCGCCGGCAGCGCAGGCCGCAATGCGGCCGAGCGCATGGGCCAGGTCGAACGCGCAGGCCGTGAAACCGCGCAGACCGAGGACGGCGGCGAATTCTTCAACCAGCTGGCCAGCCACTGGAAGAAGAACTACAGCGGCTGGAGTGCCTGGATGCTGACGCCCGACCTCAAGCTGCCCAGCAAGATGCGCCTCAAGGAATCGCGCCGTACGCCCATGTGGAACGGTCCTATCGAGTGCCGTCTGTTCCGCTTCGACATGGTCAAGGGTGCGGTCAAGCCACGCAAGCCCGCAGACGATGCTGCTCAGAGCGGCAAGCCGGAAGGCCGGCCTCAATGAAGATCGCTCCCCTGCGCTGGCCGGCCTGCAACGCCGGCTACGACGGCCCTTTGCCGCGTCCCATGATTCTGGACACCAATGTGGTGCTGGACATGCTGATTTTTGACGATCCGGATATTCCCGCCATCCGCGAGCTGGTCGCCCGTGGCGAGGTGCGCTGGATTGCCGATGAAGCCCAGCGCATCGAGCTGGGTCGCGTGCTGCACTACAGCCAGATTGCGCCGCGCGTCAGCTACTACGGCAAGACGCCCGAAGGCGTGATGGCGGCGTTTGATGAGGCCGTCGAATATGTGTCCGCTGCACCCAAGATCCGCTTTACCTGCACCGATCCCGACGACCAGCATTTCCTCGATCTGGCCAGCCAGCACAAGGCTTTGCTGGTCAGCAAGGACAGGGCCGTGCTCAAGCAGCGCAAGCGCGTGGCAACGCACTATGGCGCGACGGTGGGCAATGTGGTGGTGATGGAGGAAGTGGCCGCTGAGGCTCTATTCGTTTAGGCATAGACGCCAACAAGATCTTGCAAAGAGCGTGATAGCTTGACCTTGTATTTTTTGTCGAGTTTGGCTTGCTGTGCAATTGATATAGCGGATTTCTCAGCGATAACATGGCTTGAGTAGGGAATGGCTGTATATATCGCTTGGAGGTCAAGGGCGTCATGTGTGTTGAGCGATTTGGCTCGTGCATCTATTCGTGCGCTGAACTCCGCTTCAACATCGAGCGTTGGAGAAAGCTCGACAATGCTTTTCACTGCAACGTCTCCAAGTGCGCGAAATTTTTCATAGCTGATGCCGAGCTGGGTCATTAGCTTGATTACGGTGTCTTGAACATCCAAAAATTGACGAGCACGATAGACGCGGCGGCGCAAATCGATGCTCTCTCCTTGGCATAGGGCACGCCGTTTTTCGTTTCGTTCAATCAGTTGCCTCAAGCCTTCTTCTAGTTTCTGATGGGCTATTCGCCGAGTAGCATCATCTTGGTTCTGCATGTAATCAAGGTATAAATACTTTGGGTCGAATGCTGACTCAATCCGCATAAACCGAAGCGCATCTAACGGTTCAGCAACAAGTGCATCTGCAGGTTCAAACGCTTGCAAGAAACTTCGGCCGAGAAACCAGTTCTTTGGCATCTCGAAGGGGTGAAGGTCTAGAAGGCGGTGAATGATCCCCTTGATCTCCACCTGCAGCCGGCTTGTATAACTGCGATATGCGCAGCCGAGGCTAAGCACAGCTTGTATTTCCGCAACATGCCTGCGACTTGCGGGGTCATTGCGCTTCGATGTTTCCAAGATGTGAGTGCCGCTCAGAGGGAAGAGTACTTTTCCATTCTTGACTGCATTTTCAAGCTCTTCGGATAGAGAGGTGAGCCAAGATTCAGTAGCTTTCCCTGATCGGACTTTGGCGAGCTCTATCCACTGGTTCTGATCAAGGTAAATGATGTCCATAAGGTAGGTGAGCTGGTCGCAGTGAATCGTCAATCAAAAAACCGCATGCCCGCATAGGGCCGCAAGCGGCATTGCGCCAGGCGGCTCTCCAGCGAACCGACATGGGCTTCGAGCTGGTGGTCGTCCGGGTCCAGAAAGTAGAAGGAATCGCCTTCGCTGTGGTTGCTCTTCCACTCCCGGGCCCCGAATGACCTGGCATGCTCCACAAAGTGCGCGAAGTCCTGCTGAGCAATGGTGAATGCGTAGTGGGTGTAGCCAGAGGTGCGGGCCTGACTTCGCTGTTCGTCTGACGACAGGCACAGCCACAGATCGCCGAGTCCCAGATAGGCACCCGTATCCCACTGCGCGCGTAGACGAAACCCCAGCACGCGCACGTAGAAGTCCACGCTGCGCTGCAGGTGCGTGACGGCAAGCGTGAGGTGATTCAATCCGGTAAGCATGGTGGCGATGGGCATGAACAGCACAAGGCGTGGAGTGTGCCATTGCCATGCATCACTTCGTTCTGGGCAGCCACGGCACGCCGTTGATATGGCTGCCGCCATCGACAAACAGCGTATTGCCCGTGACATAGCGGCAGTCTTCGCTGGCCAGGAATAGGGCCGCGCCGCCAATGTCCTGCTCGGGATCGCCCATATGGCCCATGGGGTTCAGGCGCAGCATGTCGGCTGCGTTCTCGGGCTGGCTCGCCGCAAATCTTTGATAGGCTTCGGTGGCCGCGCCGGGACACAGGGCGTTGCAGCAGATGCCAAAGGCCGCCCATTCGCGCGCGGCAGAGCGGGTGAGCGTGCGCAGCGCTTCCTTGGCCATGTTGTAGTCCGCCGAATAGGGGTGGGCGTTGACGCCGTTGAGCGAGCACATATTGATGACCCGGCCCCAGCGTCGCTCCTTCATGCTGGGGAAGACTGCCTGCATGGCCCAGAGCGCCGATTGCGCACCTATGCGCCAGGCCCAGTCGGAATCGAGATCGCCGAGCGTTTCGACCCTGGCAAAGCCGGATTGGCTGCCGGGGCGCCGACCCCAGGCATTGTTGACGAGGATGTCGATGTGGCCGAACTGCGCCAGGGCGGCATCGACCATGCTCTGCACGGCGACATGCTCGCTCACATCGGCCACGGCATGTCCCACCTGAACGCCAAATTCGGCGCGGATTTCTGCGGCGGCCCTGGCACAGGTTTCGGCATTGATATCGGCCAGCCACAGGCTGGCGCCTTCCGCCGCAAAGCGGCGTGCCACGCCTTTGCCAATGCCGGCACCTGCGCCCGTGATCAGGGCTACGCGGTCTTGCAGTCGGTTCATTGTTCAGCTCTTCCTCGTTCCATGGACGAGTCACTGTGCAGTGCCGCCGGCGCTGCGACATCGTCGAATCGGACGAGAAATCGGCCCAAGATTGTGGCGGCCGAACCACCCATGGCTGGCCCGGATTTGCCCATGCGGATTAGGATTCATGCCGCAGGGACGACCTTGCCGGGCCATGCGATGCATGGCCTGTATTTCTGCCGGGACGGCCTGGCCATTCGATCTTCAAAGAGGTTTTCTATGGCTTGGGTTTATCTGCTGGTGGCCGGCATTCTGGAAGTGGTCTGGGCCTTCACCATGAAGCAGTCCCATGGTTTCACCAACCTCAAATACAGCGCCATCACCATCGTGGCCATGATCGCCAGCTTTGGCCTGCTGTCGGTGGCCATGCGCACGCTGCCCCTGGGCACGGCATATACGATCTGGACCGGTATCGGCGCCGTGGGTGCATTCCTGGTGGGCGTCACGGTGCTGGGCGAGCAGCTCAGTGGCATGCGCGTGGGAGCGGCTGTCCTGATCGTCAGCGGTCTGGTGCTGATGAAGCTGTCGGCGGAGTGAATGCCCGGGCTTCGTCCCGGCCAGCGCTGCAGTCCCATGTGGAGGTCGCGCCCGATCTCCTGGCGTGAATGGCGACGGGGGACGAACGCGTGGGGTGAAGCGCATGGCGCGACAATAGCGGGATGACATCCTCCACGACGCCCCTGCATCCCAGCGCAGCTTCGGCCCGCAAGGCCCAGCCCAAACTGACCACGCTGGACAAGACCCGCATTGACGACACACGTATCAAGATCGTGCGCCCGCTGCTGACCCCGGCACTGCTGGAAGAGTGGTTGCCCGTGACCGAAGAGGCGCAGCAACTGGTCGAATCCAGCCGTGCCGCCATCTCGCGCGTGCTGCATGGCCAGGATGACCGGCTGGTGGTGGTGGTCGGACCCTGCTCCATTCACGATCACGATCAGGCCATGGATTACGCGCGCCAGCTCAAGGTCCAGGCCGATGCGCTCAAGGACGATCTGCTGATCGTGATGCGGGTCTACTTCGAGAAACCGCGCACCACCGTGGGCTGGAAGGGCTATATCAACGACCCGTACCGCGACGGCAGCTTTGCCGTCAATGAAGGGCTGGAGCTGGCGCGCCGCCTGCTGCTCGATGTGCTGGCGCTGGGCCTGCCTGCGGGCACGGAATTCCTGGATCTGCTGTCGCCGCAGTTCATCAGCGACCTGGTCAGCTGGGGCGCGATTGGTGCGCGCACCACGGAGAGCCAGAGCCATCGCCAGCTGGCCAGCGGTCTGAGCTGCCCCGTGGGCTTCAAGAACGGCACCGACGGTGGCGTGAAGGTGGCCAGCGATGCCATTTTGGCCGCCCAGTCCTCGCATGCTTTCATGGGCATGACCAAGATGGGCCAGAGTGCGATCTTCGAGACACGCGGCAATCAGGACTGCCACATCATCCTGCGCGGTGGCAAGGCTCCCAACTACGACGCGGCCCATGTCCAGGCTGCATGCGAAGTGCTGGAAAAAGCGGGCTTGCATCCGCAGGTGATGATCGACTTCTCGCATGCCAACAGCAGCAAGCAGCACCGTCGCCAGATCGATGTATCAGCGGATGTGGCCGAGCAGATTGCCGGGGGCGACACACGCATCACCGGCGTGATGATCGAAAGCCATATTCACGAAGGCCGTCAGGACATTGTCGAAGGGCAGGAGCTGCAATACGGTGTCTCGCTCACCGATGCCTGCATCAGCATGGAGCAGACGACGCCGGTGCTGGAACAACTGGCAGCCGCCGTGCGCGCACGGCGCCTCAAGGCGGCCTGAGGCAGCCGGACGAGGCTGGATGAGCAAGAGGCGCTGCGGCGCCTCTTGTTCTTTGCGCTTTTCAGACGCCCGGCCTTCCGGATCCTGGGCCGGCCGCCCATGCTTTCAGAGATCCAGCGTCAGCTTGAGCATGTCCTTGTGCTGCACGCCGCGCTCCCACAGCGGGGTGGTGTAGTTCTGCAAAAAGAAGTCGCGCTCGATGTCGGTGACGCGAAACCCCAGGCGTTGATAGAACAGCAACTGGTCGCCAAAGCTGCCAGTTCCCACTTCCAGCTGTTGTACGCCGCGTTCGCGCATCTCACGGATGGCGCGCTGCAGCAGGGCCGAACCTATGCCCTTGCTCTGCCAGGCCGTGGACACGGCCATATTCATCAGCTCCCATCGGTGAAGGCCGTCGCCCTCGGGGACCAGCACGCATACGCCGATCAGGGCACCGAGGCCGCTGGGCGTGAACTGGGTCGTCTGGCGCGCTCCAAAACAGGTGGAGCCGGGCAGATAGCGCTTGACGCGCTCGCGCGAGGGGTCGGCCAGCAGCAGCAGATGCCAGGGGGCTTCTGCGGGGTTCATGGTGGTGATATGCCAGGAGTCGGTCGTGCCCGGGCCGGTCAGCGTGGAGCTCATGCGCGCACTCCCTTGCGGCGGAAGGCGGGCGCTGCATATCGGCCGGGCTGGATGTCGGCATTCACTCGATGGGACGCAAGCCCGTCCATCTGCTGCAAACCACAATCTCGCGCCATTTCCACTTTCCACCTGCGGGAGTTGTGAGCCCGCCACAAATATTGTCAACAGGCCATAGCGTAGCAGTCGGAGGGCAAATTCGGTGACCTACTGGTGAAAAGTACAGCGTTCTGCGGCAATTTTGATGCAGGAATCTCGCAAATATTGACCTGCACAGGCCTTGCAACTGCATGAGCAAGTACTTCGAGTCAGTGCGCTGACGAGTCTGACGTCCTTTGCGCAGGACGGGCTTTGCAAAAACGGAGATAGTGGTTTATACTTAGCCGCAAGGGTTAACCCTTAAGGTTTAACCCGCGAATGACAGTACATGAGATGCGTGCTGTCCATCGCTTGAAGTGCATCTCTTGATTTCATAGAAAGCTCATCATGCGCCAAGCTATCAACTCCCTGATCGAATTCATCCAAGAAGCTCGCGAGTTCCATCTGGACCTGGCCAACCAGTAATCACGCACTGGTTCGAGAAACAGCCGCCGCTCAAGGCGGCTTTTTTTGTCCCGAAAGAGATGATCAGGTCGCCAACAAGCCCTGTTTTTCTATGAAGGTCACCACCTCGTCCAGACCTTCCAGTGTCTTGAGATTGGTCATCACAAAAGGCTTGAGCCCCTTGGGCGTAGTGCGCTGCTTGATGGTGTCGCTGCGCATGATGTCCAGATTGGCGCCCACATGGGGGGCCAGGTCGGTCTTGTTGATGACGAAGAGATCGCTCTTGGTGATGCCGGGGCCGCCCTTGCGCGGAATCTTCTCGCCTGCTGCCACGTCGATCACGTAGATGGTCAGATCCGACAGCTCGGGGCTGAAGGTGGCCGCCAGGTTGTCGCCGCCCGATTCGATGAAGACGATGTCGGCATCGGGGAAGTCCTTGAGCATGCGGTCGATGGCTTCCAGGTTGATGGAGGCGTCCTCGCGAATCGCCGTGTGCGGGCAGCCGCCGGTTTCCACCCCCATGATGCGCTCGGCGGGCAGGGCACCACTGATGGTCAGCAGGCGCTGATCCTCCTTGGTGTAGATGTCGTTGGTGATGGCAACCAGGTCCCATTTGCCGCGCATGGCCTTGCAGAGCATCTCCAGAATCGTGGTCTTGCCCGAGCCCACGGGCCCGCCTATGCCCACGCGCAGCGGCGGCAGCTTCTTGGTGCGGTTGGGGATATGGTGCAGTGCGGTCGACATGGTGAGTTCTTTCGGGGGTGAGAGGGTTGCGATCAGCGGGCCTTGCCGTAGGCACGCTCCACCTTGGCAATGCGCAGCTCGAAATGCTGGTACCAGGCGGTGTGACCTTTTTCCTGGGCGATCTGGTGCTCGGCGTTGTGCTTCCATTGACGGATGGCTTCCTCGCTTTCCCAGTAAGACACGGTGATGCCGAAGCCCTGGGCATCGCGGGTGCTTTCAGCGCCCAGATAGCCTGCTTGCTGGCAGGCCAGCTCCACCATGCGGTCGGCCATCTCGCCATAGCCCCGGTCCTCCTGGGTGCGCAGGGAGGTGAAGATGGCGGCGTAGTACGGTGGCTGGGGTGTGGCGGCAAACAGTGCAGACATGGCGGACGAAGGTTCAGCTACGGAAAAGTCGAGAATACTGGTGTTCATGCTGGGCCGAGAGAATGGCCAGCATGGGCGAAAAAGCCTGTCTTGCGTTGTCCGGCAATGCCAGCGCGTATTCGACGGCGGCAGGAATCTCGGAAGTCAGTCGCGCCAGGATGCGCTGGCCGGCGCTCTGGCCCAGGGGCACGGCCTTGATGGCGGCCTGAACCATGTTCTCGGCCCAGCCAAAGGCATAGGCCAGCAGCGCATCGCGCGGCGTGGCTCCGGTGCATTGGGCCGCCAGCGAGAAGGCGATGGGGTAGCTGGCATCCTGCGCGGCCAGCCAGTGGGCGGAGGCCAGCGCGGCTGCTTCGTCGGCGTAGCGGTTTTTCAGCCACTCGGTCAGCGAGCGGCCCATCTGCTCGGTCTGCAGGCGCAGCTCGCTGGTTTCGCGCGTGACTCTTACCCACTGGTTGAGGCTGGCGATGCGCGCCAGATCGGCGCCTTTCCAGGCCGGCATGGCCTGCGCAATCACGGCCATGTCCCCGCGCGACTGGGTCAGATGCAGCTGCTGCACCAGCCAGCCGGCGGCCTCTGCTTCCGTTGCGACCAGCGCCGCATTGATGGCTGCTTCAAGCCCTTCCGAGTAGGAAAAGCCGCCGATGGGCAGGGCCGGCGAGGCCAGCCACATCAGCTGCAGAAAGCTCTGCGCGCCAAGAGCCAGCAGTGGCTCAGTGGGCGTGGTCATGCGAGTGTCCATGGCCGTGATGATGGTGGCTGTGGCCGTCATTGGTCACATGGCCGCCATAGGCGCCTCCTTCGGGCTCGAACGGCAGATCGGCTTCGACCACCGTCATATGCATGCTGCGCAGCATATCGGCCAGCACATGGTCGGGTTCGATCTTCAGGTGGTCGGGCTGCAGCTCGATCGGCACATGGCGGTTGCCCAGATGGTAGGCCGCGCGCATCAGGTCAAACGGCGTGCCATGCTCGGCGCAGGCCGTGATATGCAGCACTTTTTGCGGCGCGGCCAGCACGCGGATCAGGCTGCCGTCTTCGGCCACCAGTACATCGCCGCCGCGCACAGCCTGGCCGCGTGGCAAGAAGACGGCCAGCTCGCGACCCTGGCTGTCGGTGGCGGCAAAGCGGCTCTTCTGACGTACGTCCCAGTCCAGTTCCACGGACGCGGCGCGTTTGAGGATGACGGCGGAAAGGCCCTGGCCCTGGAGCAGCAGTTTGTTGGCAGTCAGCATGGTGAACTCACAATGAAATAAAAGGCCCGGACCAGATTGGCGCGCATGTTGCATGCGCTGCGCATATCAGTGATTTTGATGGACAACTCTTTTGGAAACTTCGACAGAAATGGCCGCCCCGACCTCTTTGCATGATGCGCCTGCCGACTGGCAGGGCTGTGGCGCAGCCTATGTGGCGGTGTATGGCACTTTGCGTGCCGGTGGCATCAACGATATTGCAAGGCTCCAGCCGGGCGTCGCCTGTGTCGGCAGGACCCAGCTGACCGGCACTTTGCATGACCTCGGCTGGTACCCGGGCCTGAGGCTGCAAGGCTCGCAGACCGTGCTGGCCGAGGTCTACCCCATGGACGCAGCGCTGGAGCGGGCCATGGATCGCATCGAAGGCCTGTGGCCCGAAGACCTGGGCGAATACGTCAAGCGCATTCTGACCCTGCCCGTGATGCTGACCCAGGGCGGTCAGCAGTCCATCACTGTGCTGGTGTACGAGGCCTTGCCCGCCACCGTGAGCGCTGCGCCGGAGCTTGCCGTCAGTGACTGGCTGGCCTGGTTTGAGGGCAAGGGCATGCAGCATCCGGATTCGGAGTTTCAGCTCAACACCGCTCAGAACAGAAAATAGCGCTGTGCCATGGGCAGGCTGACCGCGGGCTCGCAGGTCAGCAGATCGCCATTGGCGCGCACGGCATAGGTCTGGGCATCCACCTCCATATGTGGCGCCAGATCGTTGTGGATCATGTGCTGCTTCTTCACATTGCGTATGCCCTTCACCGCCGACAAGGTCTTTTGCAGGCCGAAGCGCTGGCCGATGCCGGCGGCAAGTCCGGCCTGGGAGACAAAGGTCAGCGAGGTCCTGGCAAGCGCTCCGCCAAAGCTCGCGAACATGGGGCGGTAATGCACGGGCTGAGGCGTGGGAATGGAGGCGTTCGGATCGCCCATGGCCGCCATGGCGATGCTGCCGCCCTTGAGTATGCAAAACGGCTTGACACCAAAGAAGGCCGGCTTCCAGATCACGATATCGGCCCACTTGCCCACCTCGATGCTGCCCACCTCGTGGCTGATGCCATGGGCAATCGCGGGATTGATGGTGTATTTGGCGATGTAGCGCTTGATGCGAAAGTTGTCGTTGCGCGCGCCGTCACCACTCAGGGCGCCGCGCTGCAGCTTCATCTTGTGCGCCGTCTGCCAGGTGCGCAGTATGACCTCGCCCACGCGGCCCATGGCCTGGCTGTCGGAGCTGAACATGCTGATCGCGCCGATGTCGTGCAGGATGTCCTCGGCAGCAATCGTTTCCTTGCGGATGCGGCTTTCGGCAAAGGCCAGGTCTTCGGCAATGCCGGCGTCCAGGTGGTGGCAGACCATGAGCATGTCCACATGCTCGTCCAGCGTGTTGATGGTGTAGGGGCGCGTGGGGTTGGTGGAGCTGGGCAGGACATTGGCCTCGCCCACCACTTTCAGAATGTCGGGCGCATGGCCGCCCCCCGCGCCTTCGGTGTGGAAGGTGTGAATGGTGCGGCCCTTGAAGGCGGCCACGGTGTCCTCCACAAAGCCGGACTCGTTGAGTGTGTCGGTGTGGATGGCGACCTGGGTGTCGGTGTCTTCGGCCACATCGAGGCAGTTGCTGATCGCTGCCGGCGTGCTGCCCCAGTCCTCGTGCAGCTTGAGGCCGATGGCGCCGGCATTGATCTGCTCGTGCAGGCCGCCGGGCAGGCTGGCATTGCCCTTGCCCAGAAAGCCAAGATTCATGGGAAAGGCGTCGGCGGCCTGCAGCATGCGTTCCATATGCCAGGGGCCTGGCGTGCAGGTGGTGGCGAAGGTGCCGGTGGCCGGGCCGGTGCCGCCGCCGATCATGGTGGTCACGCCGCTGGTCAGTGCTTCTTCGATCTGCTGCGGGGCAATGAAATGGATATGGGTATCGATGCCGCCTGCGGTGACGATATTGCCTTCGCAGGAGATGATCTCCGTGCCCGGGCCGATGATGATGCTCACGCCCGGCTGGGTGTCGGGGTTGCCGGCCTTGCCTATGGCCACGATGCGGCCGTCCTTGAGGCCGATGTCGGCCTTGACGATGCCCCAGTGGTCCAGGATCAGTGCGTTGGTCAGCACGGTGTCGACCGAGCCGCCGCCAGAGGGCCCTGTTCCCGTCCCGTCGCGTGTGCGCTGGCTTTGCGCCATGCCGTCGCGGATGGTCTTGCCGCCGCCGAACTTCACTTCCTCACCATAGCCGCCAGCGGCCAGGGTGTAGTCTTTTTCGACTTCGACGATGAGCTCGGTGTCGGCCAGGCGCAATCGGTCACCCACGGTGGGACCAAAGGTTTCTGCGTAGGCTCGTCGGTCCATGGTGGCCATTGAGGAATCTCCGATTCAGGTGTTCAGCGCAGGGACTGCTGCTGGGCTGCCGGTGGCAGGGCGGCGGGGCTTGTGCTGAGCAGGTCGCGCAATGTGCCCAGTGCCAGGGCCAGCAGCAGGGCAGCGCAGCAGCGGTAGGTAAAACGGCTCCAGTGCGCGGCAGCGCGGCGGAAAAGCCGGTCCACCAAGGCAGCGCAGACAAAGCACCAGAGCAGGGACGAAGTCATGAATCCCGCGAAGAAGACCCCGTAATCGCTGGCACCGGGCTGGGCCACGCCCACCGCCCCGAGGGCGCTGCCCATGGCGGCCCAGTAGGCCAGGTTCTGCGGGTTGGTCAGCGACAGGGCCATGCCGCGGCGCAGGGCCTGCTTCTGCGTGGCGGCGGCGGTGTTTGAAGCATCGAGCCGGTGTTCGGTACGCGCGGCCTGCCAGCTGTCCCAGGACAGCCAGAGCAGGTAGGCAGCGCCCGCCAGGCCAATCGGCCAGCGCAAGGCGTCGATCTGCATGACCAGACCAATGCCGGCCAGGCCCAGCAAGGCCCAGCTCGCATCGCCCACCAGGGAGCCCAGCTGCACGGCCAGCGCCGGACGATAGCCGCCGCGCACACCTTGGCGCACGGTCTCTGCAAACACTGCTCCGGGCGCTGCGTTGAACACCAGGCCCAGCACAAAAGCAGAAGCAAACAGCATCAGCATGGCAGGTCAGTCCCTGGAATCTGCGGGCAGTGGGCCCTGGACCAGACCGCGAAAGCCATAGATCTGGCGGTCGCCGCCGATCTCGACCAGCTCCACCGTGCGTTGCTGGCCCGGCTCGAAGCGCACGGCCATGCCGCTGGCAATATTCAGGCGCATGCCGTGGGCGGCGGTGCGGTCGAAATCCAGGCCCGCATTGGTTTCGGCGAAGTGGTAGTGCGAGCCGACCTGAATCGGCCGGTCGCTGGCATTGTTCACCACCAGCGTGAGCGTGCTGCGGCCGGGGTTGAGTGCATGGCTGCCCTCGTCAAGAATCAGTTCGCCGGGAATCATCTTTCGTTTCCTTGCGCAAAGGCCTTGTGCTGCGCTGTGCCGAGGTGTGTCATATCAGACCAGTTTCGTCAGCATGAAAGCGCCGAGTGCGGCAGTGGCAGCACCGCCGAACCTGGCCAGCCACTGGTGGCGCTGCATGACGGCATGACCGAGCACCATGCCGGCGATATGCAGTGTGGCCGAGCCCAGAGCAATGCCCAGCAGTGCACCGAAGGCAGCCAGGCCGCTGTCTCCAGCCAGCTCAAAGCCGTGCGCAGCGCCGTGGAAGAAGGCAAACACCGCAGCCAGGGCGGCGGCTGCGCCCCAGGGCATTTTTTGCTGAACCAGCACCAGCAGGCCCAGCACCAGCACGGATGCGGCAATCATGGGCTCTACGCCCGGCACCCACAGGCCGGCAAAGCCGGCCACGGCACCCGCCACCAGCAGGGCCACAAAGGCCGCAGGTGCACGCCAGGCCGTGCGCAGGCTGGGCATGGTCAGTGCGCTCCAGGCGCCCACAGCCAGCATGGCGGCCAGATGGTCTGCGCCGGTAAACGGGTGGGCAAAAGCATGACCCAGACTGTCGAGAAAGTGGTGATGGCTGCCTGCATCGGAGCCCATATGTGCGAGAGCGGACAGGGGCAGTGCAGTCGCCGTGGCGGCTGTGGTGACAAGGAGCTTATTGAATTTCATAGCTATCTGCGCTTGATGGGTAAGGGTTTGATGGCTGAAAGGCTCGAAGTCTCTGGACGCTGCTTCAGGCGATGGGCTCATGCACGGTGACCAGCTTGGTGCCATCGGGGAAGGTGGCTTCGATCTGGATGTCGGGAATCATCTCGGGGATGCCCTCCATCACATCGGCGCGGGTCAGCACGCTGCGGCCTTCGCTCATGAGCTGGGCCACGGTCCTGCCATCGCGTGCACCCTCCATCACAAAGGCACTGATCAGCGCCACGGCCTCGGGGTAGTTGAGCTTGAGGCCGCGGGCCATGCGCCGCTCGGCCAGCAGGGCCGCAGTGAAGATCAACAGCTTGTCTTTTTCGCGTGGTGTCAGTTCCATCTTCTTCAATCCCTCAGTCGGCACGCGCATCCGGCAGGGCTGAATGAACGCGAGGAGTCAGTTTCATGCCCTTTTATGTAGCAAGTGCCATGCCAAAGGCCAGTCTTTATTGCCAGCATGCAGGCAAGTCGCCGCAGATGTTTTGCACCTTGTTGGTGCTGTCGGCACGCGGTTATGCACCACGGCGTATCGGCGAGGCAGCGATGGTGCTTTGTGGTGCATTGTCGAGCCGTAGCGGTGCATCGCATGGCACGAACTTTGCTGTTCTGGTGCATGTACAAAGGACCATTGAATAGGGGATGCGCTCAGGACCTGGGGGCCACGGCAAGACTCGGAGTGCTGGCCTTGGGCGGTACGCTGTGGATGGCTTCGGCCGTACAAGCGCAAACAGCCGAGGAAGGCGACAAGGTATTGCCCGAGGTGAGGGTGAATGCCCTGGTCAAAGGCCAGGCGCTGGATGAGTCACAACGCGCGTTTTCCGTCACCGAGTTCAGGCGCGACGAAATTCGCGAGCAACCCAGACAGGAGGTGGAATCGTTGTGGAGCCAGGTACCCGGCATGCATGTCAATCACTACCAGCTCAGCGGTGTGGCCAACGGGCTGGTGCTGCGCGGCTTTGCCGGCGGTGGCCACGGCGGTGATGTGGCGGCCACACTGGATGGCATCCCGCTCAACGAAGCCATGTCGCATGCGGATGGCTATTTCGATCTCAATGTGGTGGTGCCACTGGAGCTGGACAAGGTCAATGTCTATCGCGGTCCCGTGTCGGTGCTGCAGGGCAATTACAACCGCGCAGGGTTGCTGGAGCTGCGCACGCGGCGCAATGGCAGCTATGCGGAGTTCGATGTCAGCGCCGGCTCGCATGGCATGTTCGATGCACAGGCCGCTCTCGGGCGCGAGCTGGAAGGCGGCGATCAGCTCAACCTGGCGACTCAGCATGCACGCGGTGATGGAGCGCGGCCCGCCTCGCGCCATGAGCGCAGCACCATCAGCGGCACCTGGAAGCACCATGTGCATGAAAAGCTCGATATCTCGCTGTCCGGTCGCTGGCACGAGGCGCGTGGCGACTCGCCCGGCTATCTGACCGAAGCGCAGTGGCGGCAGGACCCACAGGGCAAGGACAGCCGCGTGGTGGGTGATGGTGCCAACAAGCACTTTGGCACGCTGCGCCTGGATGCGCAGTACGCACTGGATGCAGATACCCGGCTGCTGGGTTTTGTCTACGGCACGCAGCAGGATTTTGTGCGCTGGTTCACGCGCCCGCGCAGCGCCACCTGGATGCAGCGCGAGGAGCGCTACGACCGCAGCGTGCTGGGAGCGGGGCTGAATCTCAGCGGCAAGTCGCTTCTGGCGGCGCGCGAGCTGAACTGGATGCTGGGCCTGGAGCAGGTGCGCGAGTCCACGGACTATGGCTACTGGGATGGATTGCTGGATCGCCGGCGTACCGGCCCTGCATTGAATGATCGCAATACACGGCTCGACAACACGGCGATCTACGGCCAGGCTGGCTGGCAGCCAACGGCCTGGTTGCAGACCACGGCGGCCCTGCGCTGGGACCACTTTGACGGCCGCTGCAGTCTGCTGGGGGCGGAGACCGGTGGCGATGAATGCAGCAGCATGCAGGGGCGCAGCCATGCCAGCCCCAAGCTGGGCGCACTGGCGCAGCTCAATGCCCGCACGGCCGTGCGTGCCAGCTGGTCGCAAGGCTTTGCACTGCCCAGCGACTTTGCCAAATACGCGCTGCGCAACAGCGACCTGCATGCCAATATCTTTCGCCAGAGCGAGCTGGGCGTGGAGTGGAAGCCATCGGCCCATTGGCTGATCGATGCCTCGCTCTACCGCATCAGCTCCAGCCATGAAATACGCAACACGGCACCCGGCGAGTATGAAAACCTGGGAGCGACCGTACGCAAGGGCGCCGAGCTGCAGCTGCACTGGCTGCCCGGCCGCAACTGGCATTTGGAATGGGCTTATGGCCACAACCGCTCCGAAGTCACGCAGAACGCGAACGCCGCATTGCTGGGTCGGCGTGTAGTGGCCGTGCCCGAGTACACCAGCACCTTGCATGCACGCTGGATGCCGCGCAGCGATGTCACCGTGCATGGATTGCTGCGCCATGTGGGCCGCGCGCCCATCAACACCGGCAATACCGAATGGGCAGGCAGCTATCGCTGGCTGGACCTGGGCCTGCAATACCGCTTGCCCGCGAGCCTGGCGCGCAATGCCAGTCTGAGCCTGTGGCTTCGCAACGCCGCCAATACCCGCTATGCCAGTACCACCACCATGATTGCCGGCCAGCGTCTGGTCGCGCCCGGCGCGCCGCGCAGCGTGCAGCTGGGCTTGCAGTTTTCCTTATGATTTTTCGGAGCTTCCATGTCTGTTTGCAGGACACGTCACCACATCATCGCGCGCATTCTGTGCACCACGGCCGCTGCCTGGCTGCTCTGCGCGCATCCGGCTTCTGCCCATAACGTCTGGCTGGAGCCCGATGCGCAGGGGGGCTATGTCATGCAGTTCGGCGGTCATGACGGCAGGACCGAAGCCTTCGATCCGGCCAAGCTGCAGCGTGTGCACGCCTATGACTTGCGCGGCCGTGAAGTGCCCGCCGCCGTACAGAATGTGCAGGGTGGCATCCGCATCGAGCCGGATGCCGGGGCTGCGCTGATCGCAGTGGAACTCGATAACGGCTATTTCAGCAGTGCCAGGGCTGAGGGCGCAATGCTGCCTCTGCCCATGGATCAGAACCCCGGTGCGGTGCGCGGCGTGCATGCGCGCAAGTTCCACAAGACCGTAGTGCGCTGGGGCGCCGTCATGCAAAAGCCGCTTGGGCAGATGTTCGAGGTGGTGCCGCTTCAGGGGCAGTCTCCCCATGCCGGTCAGCCGCTCAGGCTGCAGGTGTTGCTGCATGGCAAGCCGCAGTCTGGCGTGAGGCTGTCCTGGGGGGAGAACGGCTCTCCCACGATGACGGACGCGCAGGGTCTGGCGATCATGACGCCTGCTGTCGGCAGCAATACGCTGCAGGCCATACTGCGTCAGCCTGTGCAGGGCGACTCCATGACAACCGAGAACAGCTACGAGTATCTGCTGCGCTTTGCCGTGCATTGATGAAGCTGCGTTCCGTCGGCTTTCGCACCGGAGCGCAGATTCTGTAAGGCATCCGCGAGGCGGCGATTTGGCGTGCAGATGAGCAAGCTGCATGTCTATGCAGTGCAGGACGGCAAGGCCAGCAAACAACTCGATCTGCTTTGCTGCAGACCAAGGCCGTTCTCGATCCGTGGACTGGCAAGCTGCGCAGCGCGGCCTTGCCGGCATGCCTGCAGCCGGTCTGAGGCGACAGGCTGTCGTGCACTTCAATAGTGCTGGCTGGTTTGCGCGGTCTGCATCTGGTGCATGCGGCACTGCAATGGTGCCTGCATGTGGCCGATGCTGATCGCACAAAGTTGCATTCGGCCTGTGCTCGGCAAAAAAGCGGCAGCAGCGCCGCCGTATGCAGTGAGCAAGCCATGGCGGGTGGTGCTGGCACGGTAATTGCACTTAAGTTTTTGCGGTCAATGTGACCGAACAAAACCTCCTGGGAGTGCTGAAATGAATCGTCGCGGAACCCTCACAACACTGGCTGCATCTATGGCTCTGGGCCTGGGCTTGACTTCTCAGGTGCTGGCTGCAGACACCATCAAGGTGGGCGTGCTGCACAGTCTCTCGGGAACCATGGCTATCTCCGAGACCGTGCTCAAGGACACGGTGCTGATGGCCATCGACGACATCAATGCCAAGGGCGGCGTGCTCGGCAAAAAGCTCGAGCCCGTGGTGGTGGACCCCGCCTCCAACTGGCCGCTGTTTGCCGAAAAGGCCAAGCAGCTGATCACCCAGGACAAGGTGGCCGTGGTCTTCGGCTGCTGGACCAGCGTGTCGCGCAAGTCCGTGCTGCCGGTGTTCGAGCAGAACAACGGCCTGCTGTTCTACCCCGTGCAGTACGAGGGCGAGGAACTCTCCAAGAACGTCTTCTACACCGGCGCCGCGCCCAACCAGCAGGCGATTCCCGCTGTCGAGTATCTGATGAGCAAGGAAGGCGGCGGTGCCAAGCGCTTTGTGCTGCTGGGCACGGACTATGTGTACCCACGCACCACCAACAAGATTCTGCGTGCCTTCCTCAAGTCCAAGGGCGTGAAGGATTCCGACATCATGGAAACCTACACTCCCTTCGGCCACAGCGACTACCAGACCATCGTGGCCGATGTGAAGAAGTTCTCCACGGGTGGCAAGACCGCCGTGATCTCCACCATCAACGGCGACTCCAACGTGCCCTTCTACAAGGAGCTGGGCAATGCCGGCCTCAAGGCCAAGGACGTGCCGGTGGTGGCCTTCAGCGTGGGTGAGGAAGAGCTGCGCGGCGTGGACACCAAGCCTCTGGTCGGTCACCTGGCGGCATGGAACTACTTCATGAGCGTGAAGAACCCGACCAACACTGCCTTCATCAAGCAGTGGGGCGATTACGCCAAGGCCAAGAACATCGCCGGCCACAAGGACAAGCCACTGACCAACGACCCGATGGAAGCCACCTGGGTCGGCATCCACATGTGGAAGCAGGCTGTGGAAAAAGCCAAGAGCACAGATACCGACAAGGTGATCGCCGCCATGGCCGGCCAGACCTTTACCGCACCCAGCGGCTTCACCCTGAAGATGGACGAGAAGAATCACCATCTGCACAAGCCCGTGATGGTCGGCGAGATCAAGGCAGACGGCCAGTTCAGCGTGGTCTGGAAGACCAAGGGCCCGATCAAGGCCCAGCCTTGGAGCCCGTATATCGAAGGCAACGACAAGAAGAAGGACGAGCCCAACGGCAAGAGCTCCTGATTCGCTCCCTCGGACTGGAGAGGTCTGGTGGGCTCTCCAGTCCTGAAGAGACAGCTGCTTGCGCTTTATTGACAAGGGCTGCAGCGCTAGAAACCTGAAATTCCTATGAACATACTGCGCAAGTCATTGAGGCTGGCATTGGCCGCCGGGCTGGGCTCGTTGCTGAGCTTTGCCAGTCACGCACTGACGACCGAGCAGGCCTATGCCATGGCTGCGGCAGACGACTCCGAGCAGCGCGTGCTGGCGATCAATCAGGCCGTGCTGGCGCCGGATGCACAGACCGACGGCGGTCGCCTGTCGGCCTATCTGGGCGCGCTTGCCAACGATGAAGTGCGCGTGTCTCAGGGCAAGGTCTATGTGATGAGCGGCGACGCGGTCACCGACCCGGTGACCGGCCAGGCCGCCCAACTCCCGGCGGATGCCGAGGAGGTCGTCAGCAACAATTACCTGCGCTCGGTCATCGATACGGCGCAGGCGGCGCTGGCGTTGGGTAGCAGCGATGTGCAGGCGCGCCGCAAGGCTGCCGAGCAACTGGCCTCCGAGCCCGATGCCGGGCGGCTTCCCGTGATCGAAAAAGCGCTGGCCGCTGAACAGGACGGGCAGGTCAGAGCCCTGCTGGAGCGCAGCCAGGCTGCCAGCCTGCTGGGCAGCGACGAGGTGCAGCAGCGTCTGAAGGCGGTGGAGCAGCTGTCGCGCCAGCAGACGCCGGAGACGCAGTTGCTGTTGAATCAGCGCCTGTCCGAAGAGTCCGATCCCGGCGTGCAGAAAGCCATCAAGGCCGCACTGGCCGGCATTGCCGAAGGCCTGGCCTGGGGCGACAGGCTGGGGGCTATCTTCAGCGGCATCAGCCTGGGCTCGGTGCTGTTGCTGGCGGCGCTGGGTCTGGCTATCACTTATGGCCTGATGGGCGTCATCAATATGGCGCACGGCGAGTTGATCATGATCGGTGCCTATGCAACCTATCTGGTGCAGGTCGCATTCCAGCGCTGGCTGCCCGAGGCCTGGTTTGGCTGGTATCTGGTGGTGGCCGTTCCCGTGGCCTTTCTGGCCTCGGCGCTGGTCGGTGCGGTGCTGGAGCGCGGAGTGATCCGCTTTCTCTACGGTCGCCCGCTGGAGACCCTGCTGGCTACCTTCGGCATCAGCCTGGTGCTGCAGCAAACCGTGCGCAGCCTTTTCGGAGCGCAGAACGTGGGTGTGGAAAACCCCGTCTGGATGAGCGGCGGCATTGCGCTGCTGCCCAATCTCACGCTGCCCTGGAATCGCATCGCCATCATCGTCTTTGCGTTCGCCGTGCTGGCGGGCGTGGCCTTCATGATCGCCAGAACGCGGCTGGGCCTGTTCGTGCGCGGCGTGACGCAAAACCGCGCCATGGCTTCCTGTGTGGGCGTCAACACGGCACGCACCGACACCTATGCGTTTGCGCTTGGCTCCGGTATCGCCGGTCTTGCCGGCTGCGCCCTGAGCCAGATCGGCAATGTGGGCCCGGATCTGGGGCAGAACTACATCGTGGACAGTTTCCTGGTGGTGGTGCTGGGCGGTGTGGGGCAGCTGGCGGGCACCGTCTATGCGGCTCTGGGCCTGGGCGTGCTCAGCAAGCTGCTGGAAGGCTGGACCGGGGCAGTGCTGGCCAAGATCGCCGTGCTGCTGTTCATCGTGGTCTTCATTCAAAAGCGTCCGCAAGGCATCTTTGCCTTGAAGGGCCGCAGTGCGGAAACATGAACCCCCTGAGTCGCTCCTTCCCCCTCAAGGGGCACGGCAGTCGCGCTGCGGGGCGGCGCGGCCGGCGTAGGCCCTTGCTCGCTGTTCCTTGCGAAAGCTGGCTTTCTCAAACATTGCGTTCTGGACCGGAGCTATGAGCGTGTCAAATTCTTCATCCCCTGCATCCGCACCACCGCTGGTGCTTCCTGCTCCTGAGTCCTTGCTCAGCGGCAAGGGCTGGACGGCATTTCTGCTGGCCCTGACCATGGTCTGCGCCGTGGCTCCCGCACTCAATCTGTGGGTGCCCGAGGACAGTGCGCTGCACCTGTCCGACTACATGCTGGGCCTGCTGGGCAAGTTCATGTGCTATGCCATCTGCGCACTGGCGATTGACCTGATCTGGGGCTACACCGGCATCCTGAGTCTGGGCCACGGCCTGTTCTTCGCTCTGGGCGGCTATGTGATGGGCATGTACCTGATGCGCGAAGCCGCAGGCCCCGATGCATTGCCTGCCTTCATGGGTTTTCTGGATTGGAAGGAACTGCCCCGGCACTGGGCGCTGTCGGGCAGCTTTGCCGCCACCGTGCTGCTGGTGTTTCTGGTGCCGGGCCTGATCGGCGGGCTGTTCGGCTATTTCGCCTTTCGCTCGCGCATCAAGGGCGTGTATTTCTCCATCATCACCCAGGCCCTGACCTATGCCGCCATGCTGCTGTTCTTTCGCAACGAGACCGGCTTTGGCGGCAACAACGGCTTTACGGGCTTCAAGACCCTGCTGGGGTTTTCCGTCAACTCGCAAGCCATGCATGTGCTGCTGTTCGCGCTGTCGGGTCTGACGCTGCTGGGCTGCTTTCTGTTCTCGCGCTGGCTGATGCGCAGCAAGTACGGCCGCGTGCTGCAGGCGGTGCGCGATGCCGAATCGCGCACCATGTTCTGCGGCTACAACCCGCTGCCCTACAAGCTGTCGATATGGGTCATCTCGGCCATGATGTGCGGCCTGGCGGGAGCGCTCTATGTGCCCCAGGTGGGCATCATCAACCCCAGCGAGATGAGCGTGGGCAACTCCATCGAAATGGCGGTGTGGACGGCCGTGGGCGGACGTGCCTCGCTGGTCGGCCCCATCATCGGCGCGTTTGCCGTCAATGGCGGCAAGAGCTGGCTCACCGTGGCCGCACCCGAATACTGGTTGTACGTGCTGGGTGCGCTGTTCATTGTCGTGACGCTGTTCATGCCGGGAGGTCTGATTCGCCTGCCGCAGCAGCTTCGCCAGTGGCGTGAGAAGCGCAAGGCCCAGGTCAAGGCGCCGTTGAACCAGACTGCAGCCGCAGCTGCCAAAACCGCTGCCGAGCCGGCTTCTGCCGATGCCATCGAAGGAGTGCGCGCATGACCCCCGATCTGATGCAGGAAGGCGAGCAGCGCCTGGCTTCCTACCAGCAGCGCGAAGCCGCGCTGCGCACCGAATCCGGCGGTCGCAATGCCAGTCTGGCGCGCCCCGTGGTGGCCGGCGAAGTGGATGTGACCCACGGCCGCATCCTCTATCTCGAAGACGTGCATGTGAGCTTCGATGGCTTCAAGGCCATCAACGGTCTGAACCTCGATATCGCGCCCGGCGAGCTGCGCTGCATCATCGGTCCCAATGGCGCGGGCAAGACCACGATGATGGACATCATCACCGGCAAGACCCGGCCCGACAGCGGCACGGTGTTCTTCGGCTCCACCATCGATCTGCTGCGCTACAAGGAACCCGAGATCGCCGCCATGGGCATCGGCCGCAAGTTCCAGAAGCCCACGGTGTTCGAGCAGCTCAGCGTGTTCGAGAACCTGGAGCTGGCGCTCAAGACCCACAAGGGCATTGCCTCCTCCATGCTGTTCAAGCTCAGCGGCGCGCAAAAGGACCGCATTGCCGAGGTGCTGCACACCATTCATCTGGCAGGCAGCGTAACGCGCCAAGCCGGGCTGCTCAGTCACGGACAGAAGCAGTGGCTGGAGATCGGCATGCTGCTGGTGCAGGAGCCCAAGCTGCTACTGCTAGACGAGCCTGTGGCCGGCATGACCGACGAGGAAACGGTGCGCACGGCCGAGCTGTTTCTGACGCTCAAGGGCAAGCATTCGCTGATGGTGGTGGAGCACGACATGAGCTTTATCGACACCATCAGCGAGAAGGTCACGGTGCTTTGCGATGGCTCGGTACTGGCCGAGGGAACGCTGGCCGAGGTGCAGGCTGACGAGCGCGTGATCGAGGTGTACCTTGGGAGGTAACCCCCTGAGGCACTTTGCCTGGGCGGCCCCGCGCCTTCCCCTTTTCTCTACGCGCTTCGCGCTAAGGGAGGGGGACGACTGCTTCGGTGCGCGGCGGCGCTTCCTCGCTGTCTCTTTGATTGGGCAGCGCCGGTTTCAAACGTCATGCGCTCCGCAGATAGTCAAATTAGATAGCATGCTTGCGCATGCTGTGTAAGCGTTAGAGGTCGAAAATGCTTAAAGTTCAGAACCTGCATCAGTACTACGGCGGCTCGCACATTCTGCGGGACGTGAATTTCACGGCCGAGATCGGCAAGGTCACGGTGCTGCTGGGCCGCAACGGCGTGGGCAAGACCACCTTGCTCAAAAGCCTGATGGGGCTGGTTCCCATCAGAAGCGGCGGTATTGAATGGCAGGGCCGCGATATCGCGCGCAGGACGCCCTATGAGCGCGCGCGCAGCGGCATCGGCTATGTGCCCCAGGGGCGCGAAATCTTCTCGCGCCTGTCGGTGGAAGACAATCTGCGCATGGGGCTGTCCTATTGTTCGGCAGGCACCCGGATTCCGGGCGAGTTGTACGAGCTGTTCCCCGTGCTCAAGCAGATGCTGCACCGCCGTGGCGGCGATCTCTCGGGCGGGCAGCAGCAGCAGTTGGCCATTGCGCGCGCGCTGGCGCCGCAGCCCAAGATCCTGATCCTGGATGAGCCCACCGAGGGCATACAGCCCAGCATCATCAAGGACATCGGCCGCGTGATCCGCATGCTGGCCAATCGCGGCGACATGGCCATCCTGCTGTGTGAGCAGTACTACGACTTTGCCGAGGAGCTGGCCGACCACTATGTGGTGATGGAGCGCGGCGAGGTGATCGCATCGGGTCCGGGCAGCGAGATGCAGGAGAAGAATGTGCGCTCACTGGTGGCGATTTGAATATCGGGCGAAGAAAAAAAGGTGCCGCAAGCGGCACCTCAAAGCCTCAGGCCATGCCCGGAGGACAACTCATTTCGTCAATACGCTGCGCCGTGCGCGGCCAGCACCGGATTGCCCTGTATGGCAGTGCTGGCGCGGCCGTCCGCGCCCCGGGGCACTTCGCCTACCAGCGTGGTGCGGTAGAGCTGGCGATCGAACTCCAGCGCAAAGATATCCTGTGGTGCCACATGGGCCGTGGAGCGGTTGTCCCAGAAGGCCAGCGAACCGGGTTCCCACTTGAAGCGCACGGTGAACTCGCTGCTGACGGCGTGCTCCCAGAGCAGTTCCAGCAGCACGCGCGATTCGCGGGTGGAGAGTTCCACGATGGACTTGAGAAAGCCGGGGCTGATGTAGAGCACCTTCTCGCCGGTCTCGGGATGAATCGTGACCAGCGGGTGTTCGCTGATCAGGGTGTTGTCGCGCACCAGATCCAGATATTCCTGCGATGCCGTGGCTCCCTGCGGGGCGCTGAAGCGGTGCTCGCCACGCAGGCTCTGCAAAAAGGCCTGCAGCGGTTTGGAGAGCGCTTCGTAGGCAGCGGCCAGATTGGTCCATTGCGTGTCGCCGCCATAGGGCGGAATCGTCACGCCGCGCAGAATCGATGCGGCAGGCGGGTTGTGGGCGGCCGTCACATCGGCATGCCAGCCGGTCCAGGGGCGATGTTCAGCCTGACCGCTGTGGCGGTTGGCCTTGCGGTGCTTGGCAATCGAATACAGCTCGGGAAAGCCTTCGACATGACCGAAGACGGGGTGGCCGGGCGTCAGCTCGCCAAACTGGCGCGAAAAGGCGATCTGCTGCTCATGGCTGAGGTGCTGGTCGCGAAAGAAGATCACCTTCCAGCGCAGCAATGCCGAGCGGATGGTGTGCACTTCGGCGGCGCTCAAGGCCTGCTTCAGATTGACGCCGCTGATCAGCGCGCCGATATGCGCCGACTGCGGCGTGATGCGGATATGCGGAGTGATGTTGCTTGCGGAGCTCAGGCGTTCGTCCAGATGCTGCAGCGGAGCGTGGGGCAGGGGCATGTTCATGGGATTTTTCCTGATGAGAGCGGGGCTTCAACGGGCTTGGGCAATACGGGAGGCGCTGGCCGGCAGCAGGCCCAGCTCGGTGAGAAGCGCATGGCTGCGTTCGACCTGGGCATGCAGTGCGCGAGCCGTGTCCTGCGGGCCGAGGAAGATGGGCTCCCACTGGTTGAGCGCCACAAACTCCTTCCATTCCCGGGTTTCGGAAACCTTGCGCAGTGCATTCACCCAATACGCCTGTTGCGCGGTGCTGGCACCGGGCGCCGTCATCACGCCCTGAAACGAATCGCTGACATAGTCGATCCCCTGCTCCTTCCAGGTGGGCGACTGGGCGAACACGCCTTCAAGCCGCTTGTCGGCCGCAATCGCCAGCACGCGTACACGGCCCGACTGCAGATAAGGCAGCAGGTTCGGCGTGGTGGCCGAAACCACATCGAGATGCCCGCCTGCCAGCGCCACCATGGATTCGGCGGAGGACTTGTAGGGCACGATGCGCAGCTTCTGGATATTCACACCGCCTTGCTGCAAGGGCTGGGCCACGCCCAGATGGATGTGATTGCCCAGTGTGGTGGCAATGCCGATGGAGTATTTCTCGGGGTCCTTGCGCAGCTGGGCGATCAGATCCTGGGCATTGCGCAGCGGCGAATCCGCACGCACGACCACGGTGGTGAACTCGCGCAGCAAGGTCACCAGCGGCGTGCCTTTCTGCAGGTGCGCGGGCAGGGCGTTCTGTGCCAGGCTGTTGCCGTAGCTGGTGCTCAGCGTCATCAGCGTGTGGGCGTCGCCAGGGTGGCGGTGCAGGCTCTCCAGCGCGGCGATCGCATGTGCGCCGGACTTGTTGCTGACCACGAACTGCGGTGCATGGCCATCGCGTGCCAGCAGCTCGGTGAGCTTGCGGGCCGCCAGATCCAGCGCCGCGCCGGCTCCGCTGGGGACAATGAATTCCGTGGACTTGCTGGGCTTCCAGGCCTGTGCTGCTGCGCCGCCGGCTTGCGCGGCAGCAGGGCCAGTTGCCAGCGTGCAGCACAGCACCGCCATCGATGTAAGCCACGGGGCCAGAGTGCGATGCAGGCGTGAATGCGTTACGGTAGCGACCGACATGAAAGCTCCTGAAATCAATCGCCATATGCTTGACAAGCTGGCGTGCGAGAGACTGTAGAAGCGCTGCTGCGATACAACAACGAATGAATTTTCATGAGTTAGTAAGCAAAAGAGCTGAGCTATCCCGGCCTGAACGGCAGGCCTGCTTGAAGAGGCGAGAAAGACAATGACCTGGCATGCGCAACTGGCGCTGAACTATTCCCTGCAGGCCGGCAAGACCTCGGTGCATTTCACGCACGATGGTCCGCTGCGCATCCTCAAAAGTCTTTATCCCGAAGGTCCTGCCATCTGCCACAACGTGCTGGTGCATCCGCCTGGCGGGCTGGTGGGTGGGGATGTACTGGACATTGATGTCCATGTCGCAGAAGGTGCGCATGCGCTGGTCACCACGCCCGGTGCCACGCGCTTTTACAAAAGCAACGGGAAGCAGGCCATGCAGCGCACCCGGCTGCGTCTGGACCCCGGTGCGAGGCTGGAGTGGCTGCCGCTGGAGGCGATTGCCTACAACGCCTGCGATGCCGTCAACCAGCTGGAGTTCGACCTCGCCGAAGACGCGCAACTGCTGACCTGGGATGTGACGGCACTGGGCCTGCCGCTGGCCGCCCAGCCCTATGCCTGCGGCAGGTTCGCACAGCACATCGAATGGCCGGGCCGTTTTCTGGAGCGCGGCGTGATCGATGCACAGGACGAGCTGCTGCTCAACTGCGATCTGGGGCTGGCCGGGCATCGCTGCCTGGGCAGTCTGATCTTTGCCAGCGGCTCAGCCATGGCGCGCCATCAGCGCGAAGCCTTGCTGGAAGGCACGCAGGAGCTGCTTGCCAAGGCTGCTCCGGCGGTGTTGAGCGGTGTCACCGCTCCCAATGAAAACATGCTGGTTCTGCGCTGTGCATCACCTGTGGTGGAGCCTGTGATGATGCTGTGGAAAACCGTGTGGAGTTTTTGGAGAAAAGAACTCTGGGGCCTGCAGGGCGGCACGCCGAGAATCTGGTCCATGTGATCGCTGTTGCACGGGCCCAGGCCCCGTTTCAACGCACCAGCTGTTTTCTGCATCGGGCCAGCTCGGCCTGGGTCCAGTTCAGGCGTTCGCGCAGTTGGGGGCAGGCGGCACCGGCGTTTTGCGGCTCGCGTTCCGTGCAGTGCTCCTCGACCATGGATATCAGGGTGCGCGTGTGGCGGTTCTGCTCCAGGCTGCAGGCGCGCGTACCTGCTTCGGCTCGCGTTCCGCCTTGCGAGCGTGTGCCGGGCGGCACGGCCGTCCAGCCCCGGTTGTGCCAGGGCGAGAAGGAGGCTGACGGCGTGATCTCTATGCCTCTCACGCGTCCTTCCAGGCCGGGAAATGTGGACAGCATGGCGGCTGCAACCAGGGCCGGGTCGCTCATGCGTCCCAGGGCGGTATCGCAGTCCATGACATCGGGATTCAGGCCCGGCGGCAGCAGCCTCAGCACGCCGTAGATGCGGGTGGCATCGGTTTCCAGTTCCTTGACGCTGCGTCCACTGCTGCCCGGCACCAGTCCCATGCCGACCAGTTGGTACTGCGTGTCGCGCAGGGCGGTATCGGGGCCGGTGTGGATCTCGACCTCGCCTGAGGCCCGGCCTGCGAACATGAGCAGCCTGAAGGCATCCGTGGAGAACAGCGCCCGCACCTCCAGATGGCAACGGGCAGGCGGGGCCGGACGCAGCACACTTGACCAGTCCTTGGCAGCGTCGCGGTGGACCAGCATGGCCGTGCGCGGCAGCATCTCCACGGCTATCCGTGCCTTGTCCAGGTTTACGGTGGCCGCCACGCTGGCGTCGATGGAGTCGACCGTGGAAAATTGCGCCAGTGCCTTGAAGCCGGGCTGCATCACGGACAGTCTGTCATTGCCGACCACGCCGCCTGTGGCGATCTCCAGGCGCCCGTCCGCAAAGCGGTAGTAGCTGGGCACTTCGTCGGTCTCGGTATAGCTGCCGTGGCGGGTGGAGACGCGGTAGCGGATCTCGCGCCCGCCCATCTCCATGAAGGGGCGCAGCGTCTCCAGCAGGGCCTGGCGTGTGGCGGCATCGTCCTGGCGCAGTGTGATCTCTACGCGTGTCGAGCCATAGCCCAGCAGCTTGTCGAACGCATGGCGCATGACGGCCTGATTCGGAAAAGTGATGACTGCCCCCACCATGCCCGCCAGGGCCGCGACGCCGCCCAGCACCAGCGGCCAGGTCGAACGCTCGTCAGCGCGAGTGCCAGTCATGGCGCTCCAGATGGCTTGCGCGCCATGGCTCAGCCAGGTGGTGGCCATGAAGGCGATGAGCGCTGCAGTCGGCGCCCACACAAGAATCAGCAGTATTTGCAACAGGCCCATATGGGCAGTGATTCTAGGCAGAAGCCATGCATGGCCTGGCTGCAGCAGCTCGCCTGGGGCTACCCGCCCGGGGCTACCCGCCCGGGGCTGCTCGCCCGGGGCTGCTCGCCGGGGACGCTACAGCGCCAGAACGATTCTGGACTCCTGCGTCCTGGCGCGCGAGCAGCAGCTCATCATCTTGGTGCAGGCCGTGCGCTCGGCACGGGTCAGCACCATGTCGCGATGATCGATATCGCCTTCCAGCACCGGCACCTCGCAGGAGCCGCACAGACCTTCGCGGCAGTCGCTCTCGATATCGATATTGGCGCTGCGCAGTGCATCGAGCAGGGTCTCGTCATTGCGCACCTGCAGCGTGATGCCGGATTCGCGCAACTCGACTTCAAAGCCGTGCTCCTTGTCCGGGTCGAGGGCCCCCAGGGTGCTGGAGAAATGCTCCACGCGCAGGCTGTCCTCGGGCCAGTGACGACTGGCCTCGGCCAGCCCGTCGAGCATGCGCTGCGGACCGCAGGCATAGATCTGTGCGCCGGGCCTGACCTCGGCCAGCAGTGCCGCGTAATCGGCACGCCGGCCTTCCGCGCCCACATAGATCTGCAGACGCTCGCCATGCATTGCCTGCAATGCATGCAACAGCGCCATGCGCTCGCGCTGACTGCAGCTGTAGTGAATTTCATAGGGGATGCCCAAGGCCTGGGCGCGCGCCGCCATGGCCGCAACCGGCGTGATACCTATGCCGCCTGCGACGAGAATCAGCTGCTGCGCGCCTTCGTCGAGCCTGAAGTGGTTGCGCGGGCCGCGCATCTGCACCTTCATGCCGGCCTGCAGCGCCTCATGTATCCAGGCAGAACCGCCACGGCTGTGCTCCTCGCGCAGCACGGCGATCTCGTAGGTGTCCGCTTGCTGCGGATCACCGCATAGCGAGTACTGGCGCGAGATGCCGGTGTCGCCGCAGTGCAGGTCGATATGCGAGCCCGGGGTCCAGCGTGGCAGCTCGCGTCCGTCGGGCGCCTTGAGGCGCACGCGCAACACGTCCTGCGCAATCAGCTCAGTGTTGTCCACCAGCATGCTGCGGCTGACGCCGCCCTGCGAGGATTCGCCGATGCGCACCGGCTGTTGTTCGGCCAGCACGGCGGGGTTGGCGCGCTCGGGGTTGCGGCTCACATCCCATTGAACCCACAGATGTTCGGGGCCGCGGAACGAGGTGTTGGGCACATAGGTGAAGCGTTGCTCGGCCAGCTGCATATGAGGCAGGCGGCGCGTGAACTCTTCAAGGAAAATCTGCATTTCCATGCGGGCCAGATTTTTGCCCATGCACTGGTGGGAGCCGTAGCCGAAGGTCAGGTGATCGCTGGCATTGTCGCGGTGGATGTCGAACAGGTCGGCATCGACAAAATGCTGCTCGTCGTGGTTGGCCGAAGAGGTGACGATGAGCAGCTTGCTGCCGGCCGGAATGGCCTGGCCGCCGATCACCACATCCTTGGTGGCCAGGCGCCGCCAGGCGGCTACCGAGCCGTTGTGGCGCAGGCATTCCTCCACGGCATTGGGGATCAGCGAGGGATCGGCGCAGATCTCCTGCCAGACCTTGGGGTGCTGCAGCAGCAGCTTGACGGCATTGGCCGTGGCGTTGGCCGTGGTCTCGTGGGCGGCGACCAGGCCGGCCATCATCATGGAGTGCAGATAGGAGTCGGTGACGACATCGGGCAGTTCCTTCTGCTTGCGAATGCCGTATTGCATCCAGCCTTCGGCATCGGGGTCGGCGCGCATCTTGTCGAGAATCCGGCCCGCGTGCTGCCAGAAATTGCCCACGGCATGGGCCACGGCCACCTGCTCCTCGGCCCGGGGGCGTCCCCAGGTGTTGACGGTGTGGGCAATGCTGTACTGGCGCAGTGTGTCCATATCGTCTGCGGGCACGCCCAGGAAATGCATGGCCACCGTCAGCGGCACTTCCCACAACATCTGGTCGACGAGATCGGCGCGGCCGTCGTCGATGAAACGGTCCACATATTCGCGGGCCAGCCGGCGCACCATGGGCTCGTGGTGCTTGAGCTCTTCGGGCGTGAAGGGCTGCATCAGCGCGCGGCGGCGCGGCATGTGGGCGGGCTCGTCCTCGTTGACCAGGGTGCGGTTCAGCGCAAAGCCATAGCTGGCGAGCACGGCATTGGCTTCATCGCCTGTCGGCGTGATCTTCTCCAGCGCGATCGAGGGGCTGAAGGTCAGGTTGTCGCGGAAGATGGCCTTTATGTCGTCGAAGCGCGTGACCACCCAGTAGCCCAGCTGCGGGCTGTAGAACACCGGCTCCTGTTCGCGTGCCCAGCGCACATACTCGGGCGGGTCCTGCTGGTAGCCGTCGGCAAAGGGATCGAAGCCGGCGGCCCCGTGGCTGATGGGGCAGCCCGTAGGGCCGCTCTGGCCGGTGGGCTTGCCGAACTGGCTGTGATCGATGGGGCAACGGCTGGGGGTGGAAACGGTCATGGCTCGCTCGCAAACGCAAAGAGGCAGGAGATGGCTTGCGCCATCGGACGAGAGTGCAGAGGCGGCCTGCCGCCAGCCTCTGCGGCATGGATCAGCGGGGCAATCAGTCCAGCGTGATGTTCAGATCCTTGATCAGCTTCTGCCAGCGTGTGCTTTCGCTGTGGATCAGCGCCTGGAACTGCTCGGGCGTGTTGCCCACGGGCTCCACGCCAAAGTCGATGAGCTTTTGCTTGACGGCAGGCTCGTTGATGGCGGTGACCACCTGCTTGTTCAGCGCCGTGACGACAGTGGCCGGCGTCTTGGCCGGGGCCACCATGCCGACCAGGGCCGCAGCCTGCACGCCGGGCAGGCCCAGCTCGGCAAAGGTGGGCACATCGGGCAACTGGGGCAGGCGCGTTGCATTGGCCACGGCCAGGGGGCGCACCTTGCCGCCCTTGATGAAGCCGGCGCCGGCGGCCAAGTCCACCATCATCACGGGAATCTGACCGCCCGCCACATCGGCCAGCGCCGGAGCCGCACCGCGATAGGGCGCATGGGCGAGCTTGAGGCCGGCCTCGGACTTCAGCAGTTCCATGGCCAGGTGATGGGGGCTGCCCGCACCGGCGGAGCCGTAGTTCACGCCCTCGGCACTGGCCTTGGCGGCGGCAATGAACTCCTTGGCGGTCTTGGCCTTCTCGGCGGGGCCGGCCACCAGAATCATGGGAAAGCGGCCCATGAGCGTGACGGGAGTGAGGTCCTTGCCGGGGTTGTAGCTCAGGCTCTTGTAGAGCACGGGGTTGAAGATCAGCGTGCCGTTGTCGGCCGACAGCACGGTATAGCCGTCGGCCGGTGCGCGCGCGGTCTCCGATGCGCCTATGGCTGTGTTGCCGCCCGGGCGGTTGTCCACGACGATGGGCTGATGGGCGTGGGCGCCCCAGGCCTGGCCTATGGTGCGGGCCAGGAAGTCCGAGCCACCGCCGGCGGCGTAGGGAACGATCCAGCGCACGCTCTTGCTCGGGTACTTGTCCTGGGCCACGGCGGTGCCAGGGGCTGCGGCCAGCCAGAGCATGCTGGTGGCCAGAACCGAGGCGGTGAATAGGCGTTTTTTCATTGAGGGTGTCTCCTGGGCTGTGGTGTTGTTTGCCTGCGGGTTAACCAAGCTTCACTCCGCCTGCGATTCCGCTTTAATACGGAAATTGTTTTGCGTAATTTTTATACGCATAGCGTAAATATGCTTCAAGGGATTACCCGAGAGCCAGCACGAGACATGCGTGAAAATGCCTTCAACGGCTTACGAGACAGGCGCAACCAGCTATGAAAATCGAGAAGAAGACTTTGGCGATGGCGAAGCGGCAAGCAGCCAGCCCCGCAGCAAGAGTGGCGTCGCAGAATGCCCGGCAAGAGCCAGATCAACGTCGCCAGCGTGTGCAGGCAGCGGAGACCTGTCTCGCCGTGCTCAAGGCACTGGCCGGGCTGGGCGGGCGTGCCAGTCTCACGGCCATCGGCGCTGCCGTCGATGAAAGTCCGGCCAAGGTGCATCGCTATCTGGCCAGCCTCATGGCCGAGGGCCTGGTGGAGCAGGATCGTGGCGGCACCCAGTACGCGCTGGGACGCGAGGCCATCCATATCGGCCTGGCTGCGATGCGCCAGAACGATCCTGTGCGCATGTCCGAGCCTGCTTTGCAGCATCTGCGCGAGTCCTTGCAGGTCACGAGTTTTGTCGCGGTCATGGGCAATATGGGCCCCACCATCGTGCGCTTTGAAGAGCCCAGCCTGCCCATTACCGTCAATGTGCGTGTGGGTTCGGTCATGTCCATGCTGTGGTCGGCCACGGGGCGGGCATTCTTTGCCTTCATGGAGCCGCAGCCCGAGGTCGAGGCGCTGCTGGCGCGCGAGCTGGAGGCAGCCTGCCCCGAGCATCGCCGTCTGCTGCATGCGAGCAAGCCTCTGGAGCAGCTGCGCAGCGAGATTCGCGCAGTCGGCTGTGCGGCGATCCGGGACCTGAATCTGCCTGGCATCAGCGCCGTTGCGGCGCCCTTGCTCGACTACAACGGTCATGTGGTGGCCGTGCTCTGCGCGCTCGGGGCCAGCGGCGGCTTCGACCCCGATCCGCAGGGCCGCATTGCCCAGGCGGTACGCGAAGAGGCGCGCAGTATCAGCGCTTCGCTGGGCTACCGGGCCTAGGTCTCAGGCCCCGGTTAGCACAGCCGGTGCTCCGAGGCGCAGGGATAGCTGACGGGCCTGGGCCTGCAGTTTCTGGGCCGGCAGACCAGCGGGGTCCAGCGTCAGCGTGACCGAAGGGCCGATGGCGGCAATCGCCAGCACCAGTTGGCCGAAGCCGTCGAACACCGGCACCGCCAGCGCGCTTACGCCCGACAGCAACTGGTTTTCGACCACGCTCAGGTGGTTGCGGCGAATGGTGTCCAGCTCCTTGGCAAACGCCGGTTCGTCCAGGCTGTGGCCTTCGGCCTGCAGCAGCGGTGCGATACGGGCCGGGTCGCCAAAGGCCGCAAAAATCTTGCCCGTGGCGGTATGGCGCAAGGAGGCCGGCGTGCCGTGGCGCATGGCCACATAGACATGGGTCGGGCCTTCCTCGACGCGGATGATGGTCGGCCCCTGGCCGCTCCACATGGAAACCGACACGGTGTAGCCCACCTCTTGCGCCAGGGCGGGCAGCTCGGCAATCGCCATGCGCACGGGATCTGCCTGCTGCAGACTGATGAGTCCCATCTGAATGGCCAGCGGCCCCAGGCCGTAGTGGCCGCTGGCGCGATCCTGCTCCATCAGGCCCAGCTTGCAAAAACTCACCAGATAGGGGTGGGCCTTGGCTGCCGTCATCTCCGCCTCGCGTGCCAGATCCTTGAGCGCCATGCGCCGGCCCGTGCGCGCCAGCACCTTGAGCAACTGGCCGCCGACTTCCACGCTCTGTATGCCGCGCGGTGCGCGCGCGGGTTCGTCGTCACTGGATTCAAGCATCAAACGGGCGTCGGTCGAAGAAGAGTTGGCATGAGGCATGACGGCATTGTGACGGTGGAAAAGCGGCTGGAAAGTCTCAAGGGTTTTTCACTATGACAAATCGATTGTGCAATGTTGAATTTATATCTAGCATTCAGAAATTCGATAAAGCTGAATGCATTTGTTTAAAACGAAGAGATTGCAACGATGAGCACCAAGACCTTTGCCTCCGCCGCCGACCTTGAAGTCAAGAAGGTGAGCTTCGACAAGCTCTCCGAACATGCTTATGCCTACACGGCCGAAGGCGACCCCAACACCGGCATCATCATTGGCGACGACGCCGTGATGGTCATCGACACCCAGGCCACGCCCGTCATGGCCGAGGACGTGATCCGCCGCATTCGCGAGGTCACGGACAAGCCCATCAAATACGTCACGCTGTCGCATTACCACGCGGTGCGCGTGCTGGGTGCCTCGGCCTATGGCGCCGAGCACATCATTGCCAGCCAGGACACCTACGACCTCATCGTCGAGCGTGGCGAGCAGGACAAGGCCAGCGAGATCGGCCGCTTTCCGCGCCTGTTCCAGAACGTCGAGAGCGTGCCCGATGGCATGACCTGGCCGACCATGACCTTCACCGGCAAGATGACGCTGTGGCTGGGCAAGCTCGAGGTTCAGATCCTGCAGCTGGGCCGCGGCCACACCAAGGGCGATACCGTGGTCTGGCTGCCACAGGAGAAGGTGCTGTTCAGCGGCGACCTGGTCGAGTTCGATGCCACGCCCTATGCCGGCGACGCCTATTTCCAGGACTGGCCGCAGACGCTGGATGCGATTGCCGCCCTCAAGCCCGAAAAGCTGGTGCCCGGCCGCGGTGCGGCGCTGCAGAACGCGGCCGAAGTGCAGGCCGGCCTGGCGGGCACGCGCAATTTCATCAGCGACCTGTGGGCCGAGGTCAAGGCCGGCGCCGATGCGCGTCAGGACTTGCGCAAGGTCTACGAGGCAGCCTTTGCCAAGCTGCAGCCCAAATACGGCCATTGGGTGATCTTCAACCACTGCATGCCGTTTGACGTGACACGTGCCTATGACGAGGCATCGGGCCACGCCGACCCGCGCATCTGGACTGCCGAGCGCGACCGCGAGATGTGGCTGGCGCTGGAAGGCTGATCGCCTCCTGGGCCGCCCAGCCGGCAGTCTCTTGCGCAGGCGCGGCGGTCTACTGCAAAGCTATCTAAAACAGGAGCTGCTTGCGCTTGATTTGTAATGAATCCAAATAGAAAAAACATTGAATTCAATGCCTGGTGAGCAGTAGCAGCTATTAAAAAAAACAGAGTTTGAATCCGGTCGCAAAGAGCCGGAGGGGCGGCTTTTGCCCCAAGAAACAGATCCACGCTTTTCAAGGTTTGCGCACCGATGAACGCCATGTCCACCACCGCCATTTCTCTTGACGCCCTGCGCGGCAGCGCCGCCGACATCCAGTCCATCCAGATTCCTTATCGGCGTCATGCGGACCAGGATGCCGATGCGCCGGCTCGCCACCCCGTGGTGGTGGTCGGCGCCGGGCCCGTGGGCCTGTCTCTGGCCATCGATCTGGCCCAGCGCGGCCAGCCGGTGGTGGTGCTCGACAACGACTGCAAGCTGTCCACGGGCTCGCGCGCCATCTGCTTTTCCAAGCGCACGCTGGAGATCTGGGACCGCCTGGGCGTGGGTCAGCCCATGGTGGACAAGGGCGTCTCCTGGAATCTGGGCAAGGTGTTTGCCAGGGATCAGTCGCTCTACCAGTTCGATCTGCTGCCCGAAGCCGGTCACGAGCGCCCGGCCTTCATCAATCTGCAGCAGTACTACGCCGAAGCCTATCTGGTCGAGCGCGCCCTGCAGTTGCCGCTGATCGACCTGCGCTGGCACAACAAGGTCACGGCGCTGGCGCCGCGCGCCGATGGTGCGCTGCTGACAGTGGAAACGCCCGAGGGCGAGTACCGGATCGATGCCCAGTGGGTGCTGGCCTGCGACGGCTCGCGCTCGCCCTTGCGCGGCCTGCTGGGCCAGGAAAGCCATGGCCGCATCTTCCGCGACCGTTTTCTGATTGCCGATGTGAAGATGCATGCGGATTTCCCGACCGAGCGCTGGTTCTGGTTCGATCCGCCGTTCCATCCGGGCCAGAGCGTGCTGCTGCACCGCCAGCCTGACGATGTCTGGCGCATCGACTTCCAGCTGGGCTGGGAGGCCGATCCCGAGGAGGAGAAAAAGCCCGAGAACATCCTGCCGCGCATCCGCGCATTGCTGGGCAAGGACGCGCACTTCGAGCTCGAATGGGCCAGCGTCTACACCTTTGCCTGCCTGCGCATGGACCGCTTCGTCCACGGCCGCGTGGTCTTCGCGGGCGACAGCGCGCATGGCGTCTCGCCCTTCGGCGCACGCGGCGCCAACAGCGGCGTGCAGGATGCCGAGAACCTGGCCTGGAAGCTCGACCGCGTGCTGCGCGGTCAGGCCGATTCTGCGCTGATCGCGAGCTACGGCGCCGAGCGCGAATACGCGGCCGACGAGAACATCCGCAACTCCACGCGCGCCACCGACTTCATCACGCCCAAGAGCGAGATCAGCCGCCTGTTTCGCGATGCGGCGCTGGAGCTGGCGCGCGAGCATGAGTTTGCGCGTCGCATCGTCAACAGCGGGCGTCTGTCGGTGCCGGCCACGCTGCATCACTCGCCGCTCAACACGCCGGACAGCGAGGTCTTCGCAGGCTTGCAACTGCCCGGCGCCGTGCTCAGCGATGCGCCCATGCGCCGTCCCGGCGACAGCCAGACCACCTGGCTGCTGCGCGCCCTGGGCCCGGACTTCACGCTGCTGCATTTCGGCCCCACGCCGGCCTGGGCGCGCGAGCTGACCGGTGTGCTCAATCTCTCGATAGCCGCCGAGGGTGATGCCGGGGCCGCGCAAGCCGATCTGCTGGATGCCCAGGGTCTGGCCGCGCAGCGCCTGGATGCGCGCCCCGGCACCAGTTACCTGCTGCGCCCCGATCAGCATGTCTGCGCGCGCTGGCGCCGTCCCGACGAGGCTGCCGTGCGTGCCGCGCTGCAGCGCGCCGGCGGTTGAAATGAAGGCTCCCCCTGAGGCGTCCTCTCTTGCTACGCGGGAGGGGGCATGCGGGCAACCGACGACAGCTTCGCTGCGGGGCGGTGCGGTCGGCCTAGGCCCTTGCTTGCTGTCCCTGGTGGAGTTCAACACCCTCTGAGGATTCCCCCCTTTTTTAGGAGACTGCCATGCTGCTGTCCACTCACCCGAATCTGCAGGCCTGCGACGATTTCTATGAAGCCCTGATCGCCACGCATCAGGGCCTGGAAACCGCGCAAAGCCACGCCCTCAATGCCCGCCTGGTGCTGCTGCTGGCCAATCACATCGGCCATCAAGAGACCTTGCTGCATGCGCTCGAACTGGCCCGCGCCAGCGCAGGATTCGCTCCTGCCGGTGCGGACCCGGCCGAGCGCGGTGCCGTGACACCGGTTGCCCCGGTACACGTTGCCGCTTGAGATGCAGCAAGCCGCCGGCCTGGCGGCAGCTGCGCCATCCCCTAAAGGCCCCGTCACCAAAATCTATTCAAGGGGCCATGAATCAAGGAGACAAGGATGATGCAACGCAAAAAATTTCTGGCCGCACTGGTCTGCTCGACGCTGGCATGGGCTGCAGGGCCGGCCGCCATGGCGCAGGAAAAGCCCCTGGAATGGGTCATAGGCTACGCCGCAGGCGGGGGCTCCGACGTGGTGGCCCGCGTGATTGCCGAAGCCATGGGCCGCAATCTGGAGCGCCCCATCGTCATCAACAACAAGCCCGGTGCGGGAACCAATATCGCGGCCGAGTACAGCGCGCGCTCGCATGACTACGGCAACCTGATGTTCACGGCCGACTTCGCCACGCTGGCTGCCAATCCGTTTCTGTTCCGCAAGCTCAACTACAACGCCGAAAAGGACTTCAAGCCCGTGGGCATGCTGGTGCGCTTCCCCATGTTGCTGGTGGTCAACAACGATGTGCCGGTCAGCAATTTGACCGAGTTTGTCGCCTGGGCCAAGCAGCAGAAGACCGGCGTGAGCTGGGGCTCGGCCGGCCTGGGCAGCCCTCATCATCTGGTTGGCGAGCTGTTCCGCGAAGAAGCCGGTCTGGGCAATATGACCCATGTTCCTTATCGCGGTGCTGCGCCCGCAGTGCAGGATGTGATCGGCGGCCAGATACCTGCCATGTGGGCCGATAGCGCCACCATTATTCCCTTCCTCGGCGAGAAAAAGCTCAAGGCCATAGGCGTGGCCAGCCCGGCCCGCATCGATGTGCTGCCCAAGGTCGCCACCTTGCAGGAGCAGGGCCTCAAGGGCTTCGAAGGCTATGCCTGGCAGGGCATCGTCGTGCCCAAGGGCAGCTCGGCCGAGGTGGTCAAGAAGTTCAGCCAGTCGCTGCAGTTTGCGTTGGCCGACACGCGCACCAAGGCCCGTCTGGCAGCCATGGGGGTCGAGCCCATGCCCGGCAGCTCCGAGCAGATGGAGAAATTCGTCAGCAACGAGCGCAGCAAATGGGGGCGTGTGATCACGGCCAACAACATCAAGCTCGATTGAGAGCCGGACTCAGTGGGTCGCAGCCTGGGTGACGGACAGGCACGGGCGCTGCGGGATATGCGTTTTTGCAGATGCAGCGCCGTGCCAGCCGTGGCAGACTGCGGGCCATGTCCGAGCCCACTCTTCTCGTTGCCGACGATCACCCGCTGTTTCGCGCAGCGTTGATCCAGGTGCTGCACGACCGCTTTCCGCAATTTCGCATTGTGGAGGCGGCCAGCGCCCAGACCTTGGGCGCAGCGATGCAGGAGAATCCTGAAATCGAGCTGGTGCTGCTGGACCTGGCCATGCCCGGCGCGCGCGGCTTCTCGTCCCTGCTGCATCTGCGCGGCGAATATGCGCAGGTGCCGGTGATCATCATCTCGTCCAATGACGACCCTCGCATCATCCGCCGCGCCCAGCAGTTCGGGGCGGCAGGCTTTATCTCCAAGTCTGCGGCGGCAGACGATATGAGTGCCGCCATTGACGATGTGCTGAGCGGGGATATCAGCTTTCCCTCCATGGTGGCCGAGCGCTCGGAGGCCGATGCGGCCCTGGCCGCTCGTCTGGCCCAGCTCACGCCTCAGCAGTTTCGCGTGCTGCTGTGCATTGCCGACGGATTGCTCAACAAGCAGATCGCGCACGAACTGGGCCTGGCCGAGAACACCGTCAAGGTCCATGTGACGGCGATTCTCAAGAAGCTCGAATGCTATTCACGCACCCAGGCGGCAGTGCTGGTCAAGAGCCTGGAAAACGATCACGAGGTTTGATTGCCCTGGTGCCTCAAGAGCTCTCTGTTTCGATAGCTTGCTGCGCTTTGTTGGTCATGGATTGAGGCCTTTCTGACCTCATTTCTGCGCAGCTTGCCGCTGCAAGTCGTCATCGCAGTTCGATGGCTACAAGTGAGCGAAAAACTCCGGCGTCGCGTCCCAGCGATCGTGCATGCCATCGACATACGTGACGGGAATTCGCGAAAGCTCCTCTTCCGACAGATCTTCCAGGCAGCCGATATTGATGCCGTACATCTGGCCTATCGGCGTGTCGTGGCCCACGCCAAAGACGCGGATGCCGCAGCGCCTGCAGAAGAAATGCTGGTTCTTTTGCGAGCCAAACACATAGAGGGTGAGTTCCTTCTCGCCCGTAATAAGGCGGAAATTTTCGGGGCTGGCGATGGCGGGCCAGAACCGGCTTCGCCTGCAGATGGAGCAGTTGCAGCGATAGCTGGGCTGGCTCAGGTCCAGGCCGACTTCAACCTGAACCCGGCTGCAATGGCAGCTGGCACGATAGGATTTCAGCATCTGGCGACCCCCTGTGTTGAGACGGGCTGCCATCGGGATGTCAGCCTTGATCGAAGCTTAGATAGTTCAGATGCTCCTGGCTACGCCAGACCGCACACCATGCATTGATATCGCTGCCGTGGGAGAAAAAGATCTCCCAGCGATGATCGACCTGGTCCTGAAAAACCTGTCTCGCCGCATTGATGAAGCGATGACAATGGACTTGGAGCGGGCCTTGGGCATCTTGCGCATCGATCAGCCAGAGGAAATCCTCTTGCCAGTCGGCGTCGCACGATACTTCATGCACGGATTTCAGACGCAGCCTGCTGACCACATCGGGCCAATGAGCAAGATCGATCCGGCAGCGCACAGCCAGGCGGTCGTCAATGCCACTGCCTCCGGCATAAAAGCCCAGCGCATAGTGCAAGTCTTCCTCTGCGGGTGCAAAGCCGATCAGATTGGCAATGAGTGACATGGGCTTTTCCACACACATGTCTTTGCTGCTGTGTCGATGAGCCAGGCTGTCGTAGTCGCGCATGTCTTTGGCAACCGTCTAGGGAAGAGCAGGCATGAAGAGGTGTGTCTCCTTAGGTAGCAAGGGTTCGTCCTCCGAGGGAGGACAGAACGGCAGGAGCGATCAGCCTGTGCATGGGTTTGACGGGCAGCATGTAGAGGTGCCCCAGTGCGTTCTTGACATGCACGACGGTTGTGACCGTGATGACGGTGTCCAGGGAGCTGATGTCGCTCTTGCGGTGAATGCTGAGCACGACTTTCAGATGCTTGTCGTCGTCGCCGATCAGGGCTTCATCAAAGGTGTTCTCGAATACCGTGAAGATGCCGACCCTATCGCCGGGGCCGTAGCTGGCGGCTGGTTTTCCGGGCTTCAGGGCTGACAAGGTGCCCAGGTTCTTGAGCCCCACCAGACCGCCGACCAGATTGCGCGCACGCATGCAGATTTCAATCCAGCGCGGGGTTTTGCGCGCGGCAAGAATGAAGTGCTCCAGTGCAGACAGACCTGTGGCGTCCGAGACGATGCTCCAGGAGTCGTGAAAGCTGGCCCCGGCCAATCGCTGTGCGATGCGGCTGCCGGGCGGAACGGCGGATTCAACGGGATGATGGTGCATGCTGTCTCTGTCAGGGTTGAACGGCCCGCGTGCCTGAAAGCCGCAGAGGCTGATGCAGCATATCGAAGAATCCGCCACCCGGCTTGTACAGTCATGGCGTGCAGACCGATTTGGCTCCTGAATTCATAGCTATAGCGCAATTCACTGAAAGCGCTGCAGTTGGAAGTGACTTTGGCTTTCAGGCGCTGCCGCCTTCTCGTCCGCGCAGAAACGTCTGGCTCATCAGCGCCCGCAGCGCCGGCGGTCTGACCGGCTTGGCCAGAAAGCCCCAACCGCGTTCGGCAGCCTGGCGGCGCAGGGTGCTATCGCCTTCAGCGGTCAGCAGGATGACCGGAGGCTGCTGCCCCCAGCGCTCGCAGAGCTGGGCATAGATATCGGGGCCGTAGAGCTGGCCCAGATGCACATCGAGCAGCACCAGTTGCGGGGCATTGCCGGGCGCGGCATAAGCCAGGGCTTCGGGGGCGTTGGCGGCCAGCGGCACATCGCAGCCCCAGCGCTCGAGCAGGGCGCAGGTGGCGTCGCGGGTGGCGGGGTCGTCCTCCACATACCAGACGGTGCCGCCCTGCAGCGGACTGTCCACGCGGGCGCTGGGAGAAGGCTGCTGCGATACCGGCGTCAATGCAGCGGCCTGGCCCAGTGGAACCTTGACCCAGAAGACGCTGCCCTTGCCCAGGGTCGAGCGCAGGCCGATCTCATGGTCCAGCAATCTGCCCAGGCGTTCCACGATGGCCAGGCCCAGGCCGGTGCCGCGGTCGTCGGCATGGCCTTCGTCGAGGCGGCGGAACTCTTCGAAGATCTCTTTTTGCAGGCTCTGGGGAATGCCCGGTCCCTGGTCATGCACCTCGATGCGCACCTGGTCGCCCTGGCGGCGACAGCCCACGACGATACGGCCCTTGCGCGTATAGCGGATGGCGTTGGAGACAAAGTTCTGCAGTATGCGACGCAGCAAGGCCTCGTCGCTGCGCACGATCAGCCGGCTGGGCATGCAGTGAAGGCTCAGGCCCTCGTTCTCGGCCTGCAGCGCAAAATTGTTGTGCACTACTTCCAGCAAGGAGTTGAGCGCGAAGTCACGCACGCGGACTTCGAGCTGGCCCGATTCCATGCGCGAGATGTCGAGCAGGCTGGTGAGGATGGCGTCCTGAGAGGCCAGTGCCTTGTCCACCCGCTGGGCCAGTTGACGGCCGGCCTCATCGTGCAGATAGGTGGGCAGCAGGCTGGTGAAAATGCGCGCCGCATTCAGCGGCTGCAGCAGGTCATGCACGGCCGAGGCGACAAAGCGGGTCTTGTAGCGGTTGGCGCGCTCGGCCTCCTGTTTGGCCTGGGCCAGGTCTCGGGTGCGATCGGCAATGCGCTTTTCCAGCGTATCGGCGAGATTGCGCAGCTCGCGCGCCGTGTTCTTGTAGCTGGTGATGTCGGCATAGCTGGTGACAAAGCCGCCATCGGGCAGGGGGTTGCCGCGAATCTCCAGCACCGTGCCGTCGCCCTTGGCGCTCTCGTGCAAATGGGGGCTGCCGCTGCGCAGATGCTGGAGCCGGCGTTGGATCGCAGACTCCACATCGCCCTTGCCCAGCAGGCCGCGCCTGGCGTTGTGGCGTATCAGAGCCTCGATGGGCTGGCCCACATGCATGAGCTCGGGCGGGTAGCGGAACAGCTCCACATAGCGCGAGTTCCAGGCCACCAGCCGCAGCTGTGGGTCCACCACCACCACGCCTTGCGGCAGATGCTGCAGGCTGCGCGAGAGTCCGGTGTCGGCCTGCTTGGCGGCCTGGACAATGCCGTCCTGGGCCGTGCGCAGCTCTTGCGCATGCTGGTGCAGAACGGCCTCCAGCTCCTTGCGACTGCGCTGGCGCAGGGCCGCCAGGCGCTGGCGCTGGCGGATGTAGAGCACCAGCAGCGATGCGGCCAGCCACAGGCCGCCGGCGGCCACTGCCGCCCAGTGGCTGGCCGTCTGGCTGTGGACGATGTCGTGCAGCAGGTGCAGCTGCCATTGGCTTTCGGGGAGTTCCATGCGCAGCCAGAGCATGGGGTCGACCAGCGGAGGCTGGCTGAAATGGGCCAGCATTCCGATGCCCGCAGGCTGCCGGCTGGTGCGATAGCCGAGCGGAATCAGGGCCTGGCCCGCGTATTGATGGGTGTCCCGCACCTCCTGCTGGTCGCTGCTGGACAGCGGCTCCAGCAGGCGGTAGCGCCATTCGTCGCGGTTGGAGAGAAAGACCACGCCATGCTCGTCCGAGGCAAAGACGATGTCGGGCGACTGGCTCCACTCGCCTTCGAGCTCCTGAAACAGGATCTTGATGGCGATAAGCCCAAGCACCGAGCCGTCATCATCATGAATGGCCTGGGAGAGAAAGTAGCCGGGCAGTCCCGTGGTCATGCCGATGCCGTAGAAGCGGCCACTGCCCTGGCTCAGCGCCTGGGTCACATAGGGGCGAAAGCTGTAGTCCTCGCCCACATTGCTGTGCGAGTCGCGCCAGTTGCTGGCGGCCAGGGCCTTGCCGCTTTTGTCGATGAGGGTCAGCGTGGAAGCTCGGCTGGCGCCGTTGGCCTGCTCCAGCTTGTGGTTGAGCCTGTCCACCTCAGTGGCACTGAGCGGGTGGCTGAGCGCGTTCTTGAGTTCGGCATCGAGCGCCAGCACCTCGGGCAGGGTGCGGTAGCGGTCCACGCGCTGCACCATGGCCTGGGCATAGAGCGTGAGCTGGCGTTGCACGCTTTCGCTTTCATCGTGCAAAGAGGTTTGCAGCGCGACGCGACTGGCGGCCCACATGCTCAGCAGCATGCCGCTGAGCACGATGACAAGGGTCAGAAACAGTCGGTTTCGGGCAAGGTTTCGCGCAAGACGCATGACGAGAGTGGGTGATCAAGGAGTCCAGTGTGGCTCTGGAGCAGGTTCAGTGCGGATTCTGAAGCCTAGGGATTTCCCTAGGTTGGTGCATGCTCTCCCAGGGAGCGCGTACGGACCTAATACCAATGGGCTATCGGCACAAAAAGGGCGCGGGAGTACAAACGGCAGCAATTCGGCGCACCACGGTGGTGCGCCCGCAATTTTGGAGATGCAGCGTGCACACTCTGCCCACAGAATCTGCTCCGCGCGAGCACTTGCCGTTCTACCGTCAGCTCTACTTCCAGGTGGTGTTCGCCATCATCGTGGGCGTGCTGCTGGGGCATTTCGAGCCCGCCTACGGCGAGGCCATGAAGCCCTTTGGCGATGCCTTCATCAAGCTCATCAAGATGATCATCGCGCCGGTGATCTTCCTGACCATCGTCACCGGCATCGCCAGCATGACGCACCTGAGCGCCGTGGGGCGTGTGTTCGGCAAGGCCATGGCGTATTTCCTGACCTTCTCCACGCTGGCGCTGGTCGTGGGCCTGATCGTGGCCAATGTCATGCAGCCCGGTGCCGGCATGCATATCAACCCTGCCGATCTGGACCAGACGGCCGTCAAGGGCTATGTGGCCAAGTCGCACGAGATGACGCTGACCGGCTTCGTGATGGACATCATCCCCAAGACGCTGATCAGTCCGTTCGTGGGCGACAACATCCTGCAGGTGCTGCTGGTGGCCGTGCTGTTCGGCGTGTCCCTGGCCATGGTCGGCGAGGCCGGCAAGCCCGTGCTGAACTTCTTTGAAGCCCTGACCAAGCCCGTGTTCAAGCTGGTCAACATCGTGATGAAGTTCGCTCCCATCGGTGCCTTTGGCGCCATGGCCTTCACCATCGGCAAGTTCGGTCTGGGCTCGCTGGTCAACCTGGCCGAGCTGGTGCTGACCTTCTACATCACCTCGGCCCTGTTCGTGCTGGTGATCCTGGGTGCAGTGGCGCGCTTTTGTGGCTTCTCCGTGATCAAGCTGATCAAGTACCTCAAGGACGAGCTGCTGCTGGTGCTGGGCACATCGTCTTCCGAATCGGCTCTGCCTTCGCTGATGCACAAGATGGAAAAGGCCGGCTGCAGCAAGTCCGTCGTCGGTCTGGTCGTGCCTACCGGCTACTCCTTCAACCTGGACGGCACCAATATCTACATGACGCTGGCTGCGCTGTTCATTGCCCAGGCGACCGACACGCATCTGACCCTGGGCCACCAGATCGCGCTGCTGCTGGTTGCCATGCTGTCGTCCAAGGGCGCGGCGGGTGTGACGGGGGCTGGCTTCATCACCCTGGCAGCGACCCTGGCTGTGGTGCCCGAGGTGCCCGTGGCCGGCATGGCACTGATTCTGGGTGTGGACCGCTTCATGTCCGAATGCCGTTCGCTGACCAACTTCATCGGTAACGCCGTCGCCACCGTGGTGGTCTCCAAGTGGGAAAACGCGCTGGACTACGAAAAGCTGGATGCTGCTCTGGCAGGCAAGGAAGAAAACGAGGCGGTGTCCGCTCACGCCTGAGTGAGCACAGGCCTCAATCCAAAAGCCCCGACCTGATGGTCGGGGCTTTTTTCATGGGTTTCAGGCTTCAAGCCCAATCGGGGAGAGTGCTGGTAGCTATTGATTTGATTGCGTTCAGGCGGAGAGCGGGGGCGCTGTCAGCAAGTCATGGGCAGCCAGCACGCGCAGGGTGTCGCGCCCCAGGCTCTTGCTGCGGGGCAGAAAGCGCACCCAGCTCAGTTTGTTGACGGTGCGCTCCAATACCTGCCGGGCCTCGGCGGGAAGCTGCTGCACAAACTGCTGCCAGGCCTCCCGGGCCTGCTCCAGCGCACCAGCCTGCTGCAGAAACAGCGCTGTGGACTGGGCATAGTTGAGCGCATCGCGCGCCATGCAGACAGCTTGCGGTAAATGGGCTGCAGGGTCGTCTTCAAAGTCAATGAAGCCTATGACTCCGTCGGCGCAGACCACCATATTGCGCGCCACGGCCTGACTCAGCACCTCGCCGCGGGCATGAGCCTGCTGGATGGCCTCCAGGCCTTTTCGCCAGAGCTCCAGCGTGGGCTGCGCGCCCCGGGCAATCGCTTCTTCGATGGCATTGCTCAGCGATGGAGCTTCTTCGCCCGGGCGGCCCAGATGGCGCATCACAAAGGCCTGGTCGTCCGTGGCCAGCACTTGCGGCGCGCGCAGCCCCTTGGCCTTGAAACTGCGCAGGCGGCGCACCTCGGTTTGCAGGGACTCGGTCCCTCCGGGGTTGGGCACGGGCTGCAGCACGGCGGCCCTGAACAGCTTGGCCAGCGTGCTCAGCAGCCAGTAGTTGAGGGCCGGGTTGCCTTTGTTGGCGCGTTTGACCCAAAGGGTTTCATGCGCCAGTTCATAGCGCATGATGCTGTGAGGCTGGTCCAGATGCTCGCGCAGAAATGCCTGGTAATCGATGGCGTTCTGCGCAGAGGGCATCTGCTCTTGGGCGGAAATATCCTGAGATGGCACGGCGTGGGATCTGTCGGGCGCGAGGCTCTGGCTTCTCAGGTCCAGATACCGTTGCGTTGGGGAAAGGCTTGCGATTGTGCCGTGTTGTCGGCGCCGCCCGCAGCTGATGGGCGCAACACAGGCTCATGCAGGGGCTGAAAGCTCTGTGCCGTGGCCAGCGGCCAGTAGTTCTGGAAGACCTTGTGCTGGCGCTCCAGGTTCTGGAGCAGGCAGCCTGGCTCCACGCGCAGTATCAGGTTGGACAGCAGACTGACCTGGGTGTCGTCCAGCCGGCGCACGATATGGTGGGCTGTGATCTCGTTGGGATGCCTGAGGCCGGCGGCTTGAACCAGCTCCTGCAGCGCATGCAGGGTGTTGCGGTGGAAGTTGGCGACGCGCGTGGCCTTGTCGGGCACGACCAGCGCCTGCTGGCGCACGGTGTCTTGCGTCGTGACCCCCGTGGGGCAGGTGCCGGTGTGGCAGCTCTGGGCCTGAATGCAGCCCAGCGCCATCATGAAGCCACGCCCCGAATTGCACCAGTCGGCACCCAGGGCCATCATGCGGGCAATGTCAAATGCCGTGATGACCTTGCCTGCCGCACCGATCTTGATGCGTTGGCGCAGGTTCACGCCCAGCAGGGTGTTGTGCACCAGCAGCAGGCCTTCCTGCAGCGGCACGCCCACATGGTCGACGAATTCCACAGGCGCTGCGCCCGTGCCGCCTTCGGCACCGTCGACGACAATGAAGTCGGGCGTGATATCGGTTTCCAGCATGGCCTTGACCATGGCAAACCATTCCCAGGGGTGACCGACGCAGAACTTGAAGCCCGTGGGCTTGCCGCCTGAAAGACGGCGCAGCCTGGCAATGAACTGCATCAGCTCCACAGGGGTGGAGAAAGCGCTGTGACTGGAGGGCGAAATACAGTCCACGCCAATCGGTATGCCGCGCGCTGCTGCAATTTCAGGAGTGACCTTGGCGCCGGGAAGCATGCCGCCATGGCCGGGCTTGGCGCCCTGGCTGAGCTTGATCTCGATCATCTTGACCTGCGGATCGGTGGCATTGGCGATAAATTTCTCTTCGCTGAACGTGCCGTCCGCATTGCGGCAGCCGAAATAGCCCGAAGCCACCTCCCAGATCAGATCGCCGCCATGCATGCGGTGGTACTGGCTGATTGAGCCTTCGCCCGTGTCGTGGATGAAGCCGCCCATCTTCGCGCCCTGGTTCAGCGCCTGGATGGCGTTGCCCGACAGCGCGCCAAAGCTCATGGCCGAGATATTGAAGACGCTGGCGTGATAGGGGCGGGTGCAGGGATCCACTCCTTCAGCTGGTTGCTCCTGCGTGCCGCCAATCCAGAGGCGGAAGTCATGCGAGCTGAGCTTGGTGGGTTGCAGGGAGTGGTTGACCCACTCATAGCCCTGCTGACTCACGTCGAGCTGGGTGCCGAACGGCCGGTTGTCGACCTGACCCTTGGCACGCTGATAGACCAGCGATCGCTGGGCGCGCGAGAACGGCTGGGCCTCGGTATCGCCTTCGATGAAGTACTGACGGATCTCGGGGCGTATGAATTCGAAGATGAAGCGCATATGTCCCATGACGGGATAGTTGCGCAGTATGGCGTGCTGCTTTTGCAGCAGATCCCAGATGCCTAGAAGCACCAGCAGCAAAGACGCAATCAACCACCCAAGCCCCTTGCCTGCCGTGGTCAGCGTGTAGAGCGAAATGCCCAGCACGAGCGCGGAAATGAAGAGGGCGCCATAGCGCAGGGGCAGACTATTGAAGAAGCGATGCACTGCAGATACTCCCATGGCAGGGTGTGTTGATGGCGGCCCGCTAAAATTCAGCCTGTACGGGGGCATCCATCCTGGATGCTTTGTCCCCTTGATCCATCGCCCGGCCCTGCACTTCGATAGTGATGAAATGGTTCGGGCCATCATAAAAGCCTTTCCCTATGCAAGAACAAGCACCTAACTCCGCCGCAGAAGACGCGGCTCTCGCCGACATGCCCGAGGGCGCGCTGAGCAATGATCAGCTCGAAGAGCTGGACGCGCTGCTCGACGAGCTGCGCACCCGCGGCGACGAAATTCCCCAGTGGGAATTCTGTGACGGTTTCCTGACCGCTCTGGTCTGCACGCGCCGTCCCATCGCCGCTGCCGAATACATGCCCATGTTGCTGGGCGATGGCGAAGCCCTGCAAGTGGCCGAAGGCCAGCCTCTGCCCAAGCTGGAAGCCTTCAAGGACGAGGCCCAGCAGGCACGTTTCATGGAGCTGTTCGAGCTGCGCCTGGCCGAAGTGCGCGAGCAGCTGGACGCCGACATCAAGTCCCTGGCCGACGACGCGGCCTTCCAGCCCGAGGCGCTGGACACGCGTGGTGCCATCGCCATCCTGCCCGAAGCCGAACAGGCCGAGCTGGCTGGCGAAGAAGTGCCGTCGTTCTCTCAGGTCTGGGCGCTGGGTTTCATGTTCGTGGTGGAGAACTGGGCCGACGAATGGGCCGCGCCACGCGACAAGGAAGCAGCCCAGTTGCTGGACGCGGCCATGGAGTTCATCGTCAACCTGACCGAGGACGACACGGACGAGCCGGCTCTGAATCTGTACGACGAAGCCGGTCCTGCCTCGACCAGCCAGGAACGTGTGGATGCCTTTGGCGAAGCCATCTGGGCCGTGTATGACCTGTACCGTCTGTGGAAGAGCATGGGCCCACGCCAGGAAACCATCGTCAAGGGCGAGCAGCCCGGCCGTAACGACCCTTGCCCCTGCGGTAGCGGCAAGAAGTTCAAGAAGTGCCACGGAGCCTGACCAGAGCCATCGCCTGAGGCGCTTTGCGCTTTCCCCCAAGGGGCGCAGGGCGGTCTTTGCTTGCTGCCACCGAGTTAGGGTTGCAAAGGCCTTCTATAAAAGCGTCTCGGTTGTTGGGGGCCAAAAAGTCGCGCGATATTTGCGCAGGCATTTGCGTGCAGTGTGAGTTAGTGGGATAGATGACGCATTTAGGTGAACGCATACGCGCCCGGCGACAGGCGCTGGGTTTGAGTCAGGGACGCCTGGCGCAGATGGCGGATGTCACCGCATCCGCCATCTCGCAGATCGAGTCGGGAGCCATTCGCACTCTCAAGAATGACACGCTGGCAAGACTGGCCGTCGCGCTGCAGACCACGGCGCTGGAATTGATGGCAGGCCTGCATTCCGAGACCGCATCGCTACCCAGCGATGAGCAGCGCTTGCTCGACTCCTATAGAAAACTGCAGCCACCGCTGCAGGACATTGCTCTCAAATTGATTAAAGCTCTGCAGTGATTTCCGAATCACTTTATTGAGCAATCTCTTTTGTTTCAGAAAGGCCTGCTATCTGCAGGCCTTTTTGTTTTTTCATTTAAAAACAAGGGTTAACCCGATTATTGAATGTAGGACGAAATCTATTAATCTGTAGGAAATAAATGAAGATTGCGTAGATTGAACCGGAAGACATATGTGAGGGAAGAGTCAAGAAAATTGCAGATGCGTCTCGGTGTTTTTTGAAGTCTTTGTTTTTATTGAGGTTTTTCTGTGGGAGTACTCGCTTGCACATTGATTTAAATTGCCGAGAACTATGCTGCATAGTTGTTGATAGCTATTTCAAATATTTCAAGATGTTTCTGGCTTCGTAAGATTGGTTCCGCGGTGGTCGAAAACAGCCACAGCGATCTACCAACCTGATTGTTGAAGGAGCTAGTCATGAAAGACCAAATCATCAAATTCTGGCGTGATGAAGAAGGTGCAACGGCGATTGAGTATGCGCTGATTGCAGGCCTTATGGCAGTGGGTCTTGTCGCTGCCCTGGGATTTTTGACTGGGGGGCTGGCAACGTTCTTTACAGATCTGTCAGATTTCATCATAACCAAAGTTCCAACGTAATTGATATTTTTACTGATCTTGATTCTGGCATCTGCATGGGATATTCGCTATCGCAGAATTCCTAATTGGCTGATTCTGATTGGAGGTATTCTTGGCGTATTTTCCCATGCGGATATTTTATCTATCTCCCCATTGAGCGTTACATGGGTAGATAGTTTGATTGGATTCCTCTTGGTCATCGCTGTTTTGCTGCCGTTTTGGATAGCCAAGGTGATGGGAGCCGGAGACATAAAATTCTTTATTGTGCTGTCTTTGTGGCTGGGCTGGAAGATATTGATTCCTATATGGGTTGTCAGTGTTTTTATTTCTATAATTCATTTGGTAGCTAGAAGAATATTTTTGTTGAGAAGAGATGAATTGGTATTCGTTAGAAAGAGATTTATGCCCTATGTTGCTCATATCTCAATGGCAACGGTGACGGTTTTAATATTAGGCAAGTAAATACAGAGGGAAGGAGGGAATCGTGCAATTCAAAAAACAGCAAGGTGCGGCAGCAGTTGAATTTGCCATTCTCTTTCCTATCTTCTTTCTGATCTTCTACGCCATCATCACTTATGGCCTGATCTTTGCCGCACAGCAGACTCTGACTTTGGCTGCCGCCGAAGGAGCAAGAGCTGCAGTGCGATATCCCTCGGTTCCCACGGGCGGCACGATGACCAAGTCGGCCCAGTTACAGGCTCGCTTGACTGCAGCCTGTGCCACTGCGGCATTGGCGACGGATTGGCTTTCCAAAATTGGTGCTGGCTTTGGCTCTACAGGATGTAGCACAGGTGTAAGCGATGCTGCGGGGCTGTACGCCACTTCTGGTCTATGTGGTACGGGGTCTGCATCGTTCACTGCCTCCAACGATGCCAGCTTGGTGAACTGCGTGACCATGCAGGTTAATTACAACTACGCCACCGCACCGCTGATTCCAAGATTACTGGGGCCTTTGTTGAGTCTGCCTACTCCCAATCTTTTGCGGGGAAAAGCGGTCGCTCAAATTAGCTTGATTGACTGAGAACGATAAAGCCCTGCTCTTTGAAGCCAAGTAATAAGAGGGAATGTTATGGTGAATGTCGCAAAGATCGCGGTCGGGGTTTTGCTGGCAGTGGCATTGGCTCTGGGCGTTTATGGATGGATGCTCGCCAGGGCTCCTCAGCCTCAGGCTCCAGCTTCCGCCAGCGACAGCAAACCCAATGCCGGCATGAGCGTGGTGGTGGCTGCACAGGCCGTTCCGGCGGGTCAGGCACTCAAGGCCGAGGATCTGCAGCTCACGCAGTTGCCCGTCAAGCCCGATGGTGCTTTTGGCGAGATTCAGGCTGCTATTGGCTCCGTTCCCGCGGTGGACATTCCCAAGGGCGCGCCTGTACTCCAAGGGCAGATGGTGACGGGCCTTGCCCTCAAGGTTGCAGAAGGTGAGCGTGCGGTCGCGGTCAAGGTCGATGAAAGCATTGGCGCCGGCAATCGCATACGCCCCGGGGACTTTGTCGATGTCTTCTTTGTACTGCGCCGCGATGGCAATGAAATCGACCAGAGCCAGGCGCGCTTGCTGCTCTCGCGCAAGCGTGTGCTGGCCTATGGCGCGGCGTCAGTGGATGCACTGACTACGGCTGAGAAAGCAGGAGGCAAGCAGGCCAATGGCCCCGACAACGCCCGCACTGCAGTGCTTGCAGTACCTGTGGCAGAGGTGAGTCAGCTGGCCTTGGGAGGCTCTAACGGTAGCTTGGTACTCGCACTGCGCAATCCGACGGATATGACAGAGCCGGATATGGAAAAGTTTGCGCCGCTGCCCGGCGTGCTGACTGTGGCCATGCCCAAAGGCGCTGTTGCAGCGCCGCTGGAAGGTGCTGACGCAGCGCAGGCCGGTGTGGCCATGAGCAGCCTGGCAGGTTCTGCAGGTACTTCGGCAGCGCGCATGAGCGCGGCCAAGCCCATGACGGCCGGGGTTGCCAAGCCTGCTGTGCCGCGCACCCGTACCGCTTCCGCAGACTCTTCCCTGCCCGTTGAATTCGTGCGTGGCGCCAACTCTCAAACCGTGCGGTACTGATCTATGAACAACAAGACTGTTTCAATCGCATCCCGCACCTTTTCGCTGAAGCCGCTGTATCTGCTCTGCGGCCTGCCCTTGAGTGTTGTCACTGTCCCGGCCCTTGCGCAGCAAGTGCCCAATGTGGGCGAAAGCAGAGCGCAGCAAGCGACAGCAGCCAGGGAAATCAAGCTGGTGATGGGCGCTCAGCATGAGTTGAACCTGCCCGGCGGAGTGGAGCGCATTGCAATCGGTGACGACACGATTGCGGCGGTGCATATCAAGCGTGCGGGCAAGGGAGCTGCCGCCAAGATCCTGCTGAGCCCGCTCAAGCCTGGCAGTACATCGTTCATGGTCTGGCCGCGCGGTGAAGCGCAGGCGCAGACCTATATGCTCAATGTGCAGCAGCGGGTGGAATTGCGCACGGCCAAGGCTTCCAGCCTGATAGAGCAGCAGTTTGCCGGCGAGCTGGCGAACGCGCAGTCCGCCGACAAGGCCAAGACCGTCGATCTCTCCAGCGTCCAGCTCAAGAGCAATGTGGTGCAGGTCGATGTCAAGGTGGTCGAGTTCAACAAGACCCAGATGAAGAAGGTAGGCCTCAACCTGTTCAGCACGGCGCCCAACAGCTCGGGTTTCAGCTTTGGTATTTTTGGACGTGGGTCCTATGGAACTGGCGGCGGAAGTTCCACGACGGGCGCGGCAGCAAACCCTTTGACCCAGGCCTTCAACTTGCTGATGCAGTTCGATAAGGCCGGAATTGGCGTCAACATCGGCATGCTTGAAGGCAACAATCTGGCGCGAGTGCTGGCGGCTCCAACGCTGGTGGCTCTGTCGGGTCAGAGTGCCAATTTCTTGTCGGGCGGGGAAGTGCCGGTTCCCGTACCTGCGGGTACGGGTATGGTGGCCATTCAGTACAAGCCTTACGGCATTGGCTTGACGGTCTCACCCACGGTGCTGTCCAACGATCGCATCGTGCTCAAGGTGGCGCCGGAGGCCAGCGAGCTGGATTACGCCAACACCATTGTTCTGAACAGCGCGACTGTTCCGTCCATCACCACTCGCCGTGCCGATACGACGGTGGAGCTGGGGGATGGCGAGAGTTTTGTGATTGGCGGACTGGTCAGCCGCAACACCACATCAGGTACCGACAAGGTTCCTTTGCTGGGCGATATTCCGATTCTGGGCGTGCTGTTCAAGCGTCAGGAGTTTCAGCAAAAGGAGAGCGAGCTGGCGATTGTGGTGACGCCGCGCCTTGTCAAACCGCTGGCGCGCGATGTGAATGTGGAGCCGCTGCTGCCTGGGCGCACCGAGCAGCGTGATCCTGCGGTGTGGGGTCCATGGGTGGCGGGTGGTCTGTCGTCCAGCGTGGCGCCGGGCTTCTCGCGCTGAGTGTCCGGGTAGAGGCATGAATATGCGCATGGACTCATCCCAGCTCAATACCGCACAGCCAGGGGCGGTGAGCGGCAATGCACGAGTGGTGCTGGTCACCCAGTCGCCATCGCACGCTTTCTGGCTGGCGAGTGCTCTGGGTAGCGATGCGGAAGTGATACCGGTGGCAGGCGATCTGGCTGCGCTTCACACTGCGATTTCGGCGCCAGGGCTTGGCGTGGTGGTGGTGGATTTCTCGGCTCCCATGACGGAGGCGGCCATCGCCCTGGTCAGCGATCTGCGCGTCATATTCCCTGGGGTGGTGATCATGGGGGCTGGATCCGCCGTGGAGCCAATGTCCATGCGCGCAGCCCTGCGCTGTGGTGTGGCTGAATTCATTGACTGGGATGCGTCCGAAAGTGAGGCCAGCGTCGCCATCAGGCATCAGATGCATGTACGCAGTCAGCTGCCTGCGGCTGTAGCTCTGGAGCAGGAAACAAAAGGTTTCTCCCTGCCTTTGCTGGGGGCACGTGTAGGGATGGGAGTGACTACGCTGGCAACGCATCTGGCCGTGATGTTCCAGGAAATGCATACCTATGACGTGAGAGGCGCCAAGCACAAGAAACAGCTTGCCAGGCCTTTTGGCGCAAGTCAGTTGCCGCTGGATGAGTCCGCACATGCGGTATTGCTGGATCTGGGCTTGCCTGCACGCGATGGCTTGCTGTATCTGGGCATCGCTGGTGACTTCAGTTTTGTGGATGCGGTTCAGAATACGCGCCGCCTGGACGCGACATTGATCGAATCGGCCTTTGCCAAGCACTCCACGGGCACTGTGACTCTGGCCTGGCCTTCCGATCTGGGCATGCTGCGCGAAGTCAGCCCTGCAGCTGCAGCGGGCGTAGTCAACACGCTCAAGAGCTTGCTTGGGGTGCAGGTGATTGATCTGGGCGGCATGGTGCAGGCTGATTTTCTGGCGCCTTTGCTACGCGAGAGCGGACAGGGCTGGGTGGTTTGTGACCAGTCGCTGGGAGGCATTGTGTCTACGGCACAGATGCTCAAGGAGCTTGATGCCAAGGGTGTGAATCGCAGTACGCTCAAACTGGTGCTCAACCGCTTCAATGTGCAGGCCGGCCTGCCAGCCAAAGAGGTCGCGCAGCGCCTTGGTCTGGAATTGCTGCACGTGGTTCCGGATCGATCCACGGTTTTGCTGAATGCCGCCAGCTGTGGACAGTTGTTGTCGCAGTCGCTGCGCGGTGATCCCTATGTGACCTGTGTCAGAAGCATGGCCAGAGCATTGCTCAGCGGAGCGGTTGCTGCCGACAAGGCCGCGGCGCCAGCGTCGGGCGTTCTGGGGCAATGGGCCAAGCGATTGAGGAGAGGCGAATGAGCATGGACATTGTTTTCGCCGAAAAAAGCAGTCATTTTTCGGACTCCAAGCAACTGCTGCTGATCAAGAACGTCGCACACGAGCATTTGCTGACGCGTGTGGAAGAGCTGGGCGCGGTGTTTGCCAAATGGTCAACCAGTCGTGTGCGCCAGTTCGTGCACCAGGAGCTGGAGCAGTTTGTGCGTCAGCAGCGGTTTCCCGTCAATGACGAGGAGGTGCAATGGATTGCGCAGGCACTGAACAAGGAGTTGTCGGGGCTGGGGCCGCTTGACGACTTGATGGCCGACCCGGAGGTCGAGGACATTCTGATCAACGGCTATCAGCGCGTATTCGTTTCGCGCAAGGGAATTTTGCAGCAGGAGGCCTTGCATTTTACCGACAACGCTCATGTGCTGCGCATCGTGCGCCGCATCATCTCACCGCTGGGTCGCCGCCTCGATGAATCCACGCCCATGGTCGATGCGCGCTTGCCGGATGGAGGGCGTATCAATGTGGTGATAGAGCCCTTGTCGCTGGACGGGCCGGCGGTGTCGATACGCAAGTTTCGCAATGATCCGCTGCGGGTTCAGGATCTGGTCGATTTCGGCACCATGGACGAAGGCATGGCCCGCTTACTCGAGCTGGCGGTGCGTGAGCGCTGCAATATTCTTATCAGCGGCGGCACCAGTTGCGGCAAGACCTCCATGCTCAATGCGATTGCGGGCTTTATCCCCGGCAATGAGCGGGTGGTGACGATTGAAGATACGGCCGAGCTGACGCTGCCTCACCCTCATGTGGTGCGCATGGAAAGCCGTCCCGGTGGTTTTGAAGGCGCGGGAGTGGTTTCCATTCGGGATCTGCTGCGCAACAGCTTGCGCATGCGCCCGGATCGCATTGTGGTGGGCGAGGTGCGCGGCGCGGAAGTGCTGGAGATGTTGCAGGCCATGAACACCGGTCACGACGGCTCCATGGCCACCATCCACGCAAGCTCTCCGCGTGAGTGTCTGCACCGCATGGAGATGCTTGCCGGCTTTGCGGGCTTTCAGGGCAGCGAGGTCAGCCTGCGCCGCCAGATTGCCAATGCGCTCGACTTCATCGTGCAGATCAGCCGCCTGCCCAATGGCAAGCGGCGCATCACATCAATTACCGAAGTCACGGGCATCATCGATAGCGTGATTGCCACGCAGGAGCTCTATCGTCACGAGCTGCTGCCGCAACCCGACGGCGAGGATCTGGAGCGTTGGACCACGCTGGGCATGGTACCGCATACGCCCAAGCTGGCACGCTATCGCGCGGTGCTGCAGCACGCCGGAGGCAACGGCGCCAACCATGCGGGACTGCGCCATGGCTAGCAATGCGTTTTTGCTCCTGAGTCTGGCGCTGCTGATTGCGGCTGCCGCGATTGCGCTGTGGATGCTTGCCAGCCGGCAGCAGAGGACGCACCGTATGACCAGGCATCTGGAGCAGAGTCTGGAAAAAAGCGCGGCCGCTGCGGCCGGGTTTGTCGCCAAGAATGCGGCATCGGCTTTTGATGGTTCAGTGGCGGATGCCTTACTGGGCAACGAGAAAAGAACAGGCTGGCCGGTTCCCGCCATTTTGTTGGGGACGGTCGGTGCCGGACTTTTCTATGGCGGGCTGGTCTTGATTGTTGTGGCGTTTCTGATCGTTGGCTTTGCTGTTGGCTGGCTGGCCGGTAGTGCGGCGCTGGTGGTGCAGGGGATTGGCTTCTTCTTTTTGCTTTATGCGCGGGCTCAGAAGTACCGCGCCAGGCTCACGCAGCAATTGCCCGGCTTTCTTGATAACACGGTGCGCCTGGTGACCATTGGCAACTCCGTTCAGGCGGCCTTCCAGATGGCTGCAGCCAGCACCAAAGACCCGTTGCAGTCGGTCATGGAAAAGGCCGCCAGTCTGGCTCGTGCGGGTATGGATCTGGAGAATGCGGTCGCCCATGTAGCGAGGCAGACAAGACTGGACGAGCTGCACTTGCTGGCAGCTATTCTGCGCATCAGCGTGCGTTATGGCGGCCGGGTCGATCTGCTGCTGGAGCGTGTGGCCAATTTCATGCGCGACCGCGAACAGGCCGAGCAGGATCTCTCTGCCATGACGGCCGAAACGCGATTGTCTGCCTGGGTACTGAGCCTGCTGCCGGTGGCTGTGTGCTGTCTGATCATTTCCTTCAACGCGAGCTACTTTCTGCGCATGTGGAACGACGCTAATGGGCGCAACTTTATCTGGGCGGCGGCGGTCCTACAAATCCTTGGTGTGGTGCTGCTCTACCGCATGGCCAAGCTGGATGAGGGAGCAGATTGATGGAGACATCCCGTCTTTTGCTGATGCTGAGCGTGGCATTTCTGGCCTTGGCGGCGCTGATCAGTGCGGCGTTGATTGCCTATGCGCATCAGCGCCGTGAACGCAGCAGTCAGGTTGTGCGGGATGCGCTGAGCCGCAGCGGTTCAACGGCGGCGAATGCGACGACGGCGCCTGCCAGGCCCGCAGATCTGCTGCGCTCGCTCAATGGCGATGGCGACCTGCCTGCGCACTGGCTCAATACCTCGCTTGGCAAGGCATTGGTTGCCGAGGAAGACCGCATTTTGCTGAGCAAATGCGGTTGGGGATCAACTCGCGCGCAGCTGCAATACCTGATAGCGCGTTGCGTAGTCTCTGTATTGCTTGTACTGCTTGCTGCCTTTGTTTTCTCGGGCAGCAAGCTATTTCTGCTTTACCTGTTTGCTGCGTTCACCATAGGTTTTCTGCTTCCCAAATGGGTGCTGCGCAGCGTGGCTCGCCGTCGCAGGGCCAGCGTCGCCCGCGAGCTGCCTTTGTTTGTCGATTTGCTGGGCTTGCTGCAAGGCACAGGCATGAGTCTGGACCAGACCCTGCAGGTGATTGGCACCGATTTCGGCAATGTCATGCCCGTGCTTTCGCGAGAGATACAGCTGGCCAGCCAGCAGTACAGCCGGGGCAGCACGCGTGAGCGTTCCTTTGCTCGCATGAGCGAGGTCTATCAGAACGACAACCTGGCCAATCTGACATCGCTGATGATTCAGATCGACAGATACGGCGGTGCCGTGCAGGAGCCGCTGCGCATTTTTGGCGAACGTCTGCGCGAGCAGCGCAAGGCCAAGATGAAGGAGCTGATAGGAAAGATCTCGGTCAAGATGACTGGCGTCATGGTGGTGACGCTGCTTCCGGCCCTGATCATCATTACAGCCGGACCGGGGTTCCTTGCCGTGATTCGGGCGCTGGGAGGGATGACGAAATGAAAAAAGAAAGCCGATATCTGATGCTGCCATTGGCCGCTGCAACCATGGCCCTGCTGTCGGGCTGCTCCAGCATGGGTAATCTGCTGGGGCAGAGCCAGCCCGTGTTGTCGCCCGCAGCCAAGGCCGCAGCAGACAGACCGCTGGAGAAGGAGGCGGTGGTCGACACGCAGGACACTTACCTCGCTCTGGTCAAGCAGATGCAGTCCAAGTCGCTCTGGTATGCCTCCATTGCGCACCTGGATGCACTGGACAAGCAGTGGGGCGCTTCCAGCGATTCGCGGCTGCTGCGCGCCGATGCATTGCGTCAGGTGGGGCAGCTCAGTGCAGCCATCCCCATTTACCAGGGCCTGCTGGGCAGCGCCAAGGACGGAGCCGCACGCTACGGCCTGGGCCGTGTGGCCGCAGAGCAGGGCGACTTTCGCAGTGCCGCTCTGCAGATGGAGCAGGCGCGCATGAGCAATCCCGTGGACTCGCGCCTGTTGACCGATCTGGGCTATGCCTATCTGCGTGCGCGTGATCTGAATGCAGCGCGCATCCCTTTGATGCAGGCGGCGCAGCTCAACCCCGAGGACGCTCAGGCCAGTGTCAATCTGAGTCTGTTCATGATGGTCAGCGGCCAGGGCGCACAGGCCGAGGAATTCATGCGCCAGCGCAAGCTGGATGCACAGACCCAGCAACTGGTCAAGGAGCAGGCAGGGGAGTGGTTGAGGACTGCAAGCCTGGCCGCGGCAAAGCCTGCCGCGGCTGCGACCGGAAAGGTCGTCAACCTCTCTCGTCCGGAAGTGAAGACCGCCCCCGAGGCCGTGGCCAGCTCCGGGAAATCCGCCGAAGTGCCGGAGTCTGCTGCAGTGCAGGAGGTACCCGCAGCAAAAAAGCCCGCACCGGAGCCTGAAGCCGCAAAGGCTCCGGTAGTGGTAGTCAAGGCAGCGGAGTCTGTGCAGCCTCCTGCTCAAACGTCCCAGTCCCCGTTGCCGCTGCCCGCAGCTGCGCCCATGATGGCGCGGAATGTGGAGCGGGGGCTCAGTGGTGGTCAGTGGATGGTCTCTGGCGGCAGCTTCGATGCAGGGCGACCACGTCACCCTGGTCAGGGGGCGAGCCAATTGATGCCAGCAGCTACGCAAACTTATGCCTACGCGCTGCCTGTGCCTGTGCAGACAATTGACGCTCCTGTCGATGTAGCGGCTGCCGCTCCATTGGAAAGGATTCAAGAGTCAAATCGACCTGAAGTTTCCATACTTAAAGCGCAACAAGCTCCTGCATTGATAGCAAAAGTGGCGCCGCCCCTGGAGGTGGCCGTGGCGACGGCTTCTCAGTCCGCGAAGCAGGAGACGCCCAAGCCTGCGCAGCCTCTACTTACCGAGGCGATGCCCGTAAAACTGCAGCAGACGCAGGCGGTACCGGCTCCGCGCGCCGAGCCTGCACCGCAGCCCGTGATCTCGCGCCAGCCCGTGCGCCCGACAAGATCAGTGCCGGACGCTGCGGTGGTAATGGCGGCGGCACATCCTGCCGCTGTTCGCCAGGCCGGTGAATCCGGTAGCAAACAGGCTGTGCAAGCCCTGCTGCCCCAGCGCGCAGCGGCGGGCGGCTTGTTTTTCGAGACGCCCGATGAAGATGCTGGTAGCAAGCCTGTAGCTTCTGCCAAGAAGAGTGCACCCGAGCGTGCCTGGCCCTGAACCCTCAAGGAGTCCCCATGAATACGCAGACAGCATTCACCCAACGGGCCCGCGCATTCACCCTGGCGTTGATGGCACTGGGCACGGCCTCGGTCGCCATGGCGCAGGCCGGCAGCAGTACCGGCTCCAGCACAGGCGTGACCAATATGAGTGCGCCCCGAAGTGCGGCGGTGACGCCCACTGCAACAGCTCAGGCAGCAGTGACGCAGACACCGGCTCCCGGCAACGCTTCCCTGACACCACCCGCAAGCAATCGTGTGGGCGATGCCACCAGCTATCTGCTGGCGCTGCAGGCCAGTGGGCAGTACGCATCGCGCAATGCCTATCCCGTGACAAGCGATGTGGCCCAGCGTAGCTATCAGCGCTATCTGGAGAGCTTTACCCACAAGATCCCGGAAAGCGCGGAAACACAGGTGGGCAGCAAGACAGGTGGTAGCCGCTAAGCGGTCAGAGAGGTTCTCTGCATGCAGTCTTTTGCCAAAGGCCTGAGCCGTGTTCGCATCCGTCGCCAATCGGGCTCTGTGGCGACGCTGGGGGCGTTGTGGCTGATGATTGCCGTGATCTGCCTGGCAACCATCGATATCGGCAATGTGTTCTGGCAGAAGCGTGAGTTGCAGAAGATGGCGGATCTGGCGGCGCTGGCGGGGGCCCAGGGCGAAACTCCGGCAGCCTGCCAGGCGAATGCGGCTCGTATCGCGACCTTGAACGGGATGACGGGGGCGCCGCAGGTTGAATGCGGAAACTGGACCCCAAGTCCCGGGGTGGCCGATACCAGGACCTATTTTGTGAATGGGGCCAGCCCGTTGAATGCTTCCCGTGTGACCGTTGCGCGAACGGTGCCGTATTTGTTCCTGTTTTCAGTGACTGCCGCGAATGGCCGTCAAGTCGAAGCCGTTGCAACCGCGGCGCGAAGCAGGCCGTTGGCACAGCTGAGAATCAGAAGCACCTTGCTTGTCATCGACGATAAACAATCGGCCATTTTGAATCCGATCATTGGCGGTTTGCTGGGGGGGAATTTGAATATTCAGGCAGTGGGCTGGAACGGTCTGTCTAATGCTCATGTCTCTCTGCTCGATTTCTTCAAGGAATTAGGCGGAAAAAAAGGACTCATAGATATCAATGCGACCGTTATTGATTACGAGAAGATATTGGATGCGCCTATTTCTGCTCTGGATGTGGTCAACGTCATGCTGACGCTTTTCCAAAGGCCGATTTCCAATGGAGACTCTGCCTCCGCAGTCAATGCAGCTATTACCGCACTAAATGCCGTGATTGCCGCCAATATATCCAATGTGCAGATCACGCTTAGACAAATATTGAATGTCAGTTCAGGCTTGCCGGAAGCTGCATTGCAGACGCAACTGAACGCCTTGAACATCATCCAGCTGCTGGCTCAGGTTTCAGGGCAGAAGAACGGAGTGGCCGTCAAGGGAAATGCACTGGATATTCCAGGAGTGGCAGGCGTAAAGCTCAACCTGAAGGTGATCGAGCCGCCTCAGGCATCGGTGATTGCCGCCTTGCCCACCACCAGCGCATCCTCTTATGCCAACGCCGCAGTGGCAGTGAAGACCGCTCAGATTCAAGCGCTGATATCAGTAGATCTCAAGGTGCTGGACGGCCTGTCTGGGCTCGTCAATGCACTGGGAGGCTTGATTGGCTTGCTGACCAGTGTCTCGCCTCAACTGACAACGTTGCCCACCCGGTTCGATGTGCAGGTCGAAGGGGTTGGGGCGCAGGCCTGGGTTGAGAATGGTCAATGCTTGCCCACCAAGAGGATGAGGGTCCATGCTGAAACCTCGCTGGCCAAGATCCGGTTCGGGCGGTTCGGCAACTCTGCTGACGAGGCATTCACGAATGCCTTCAGCAATAATCCATCAAGCTATCTGCAGCCCTTCAAGATTATCGATATAGGTCGCCAGAATTTACTTTCTAGAGAGGCTGGATATTATGGAGGAATAGGCTTAAAGCTTGACTCATCGGAGGCCTTGAAAGATTCCAAGGTATTCGATTTGAGTGCGCCTGACAGCCTGCTGTCCTTGAACAGCAACAATGAAGCGTTTCAGAAATTTAGTATGAATGGCTTGATATCAAGTTTACAGGGACTTTTGATAAAAAATAAGATTGAGATCATTCAGCCACCGTCCGGCAATGATGTTCTGGCCGCTGTTCTGGATCTTGTGACCAAGCTGGTCGCGGAAGTCCTGAAAACAGTATCCACCGTGGTGGCGCAAATCCTGGCACCTCTGCTGGACCCCGTATTGAATCAGCTCCTGGGACTTCTCGGGATCGATCTGGCACAGGCCGAGTTGGAGGGGCGCATGGACTGCGGAACGGTTGCGTTGGTCTACTAGTGGCAATCAATGCAGGTTTTCAAGAACCGTCTTCAAGATGTGCGACGTCGTTTCCAGACGAATCCGGGCCCGTGATCCCTGCAGATTCAGTGGCATGCTGTAGATCGATTGGCCCAGACCCCACCCCACCCACACCGTCCCCACTGGCTTTTCAGCAGAGCCTCCGCTAGGGCCCGCAATCCCCGTCACGGCAATGCTGACCTGGGCGCGTGAGTGACGGATGGCGCCTTCAGCCATGGCGCGCACGACTTCCTCGCTAACGGCGCCGTGCTTTGCGATCAGCTCGGCGGGCACGCCCAGCATTTCGGTCTTGGCCTCGTTGGAGTAGGTCACGAAGCCACGCTCGAACCATTGGCTGGAGCCTGCGAGATCGGTGCAGGCTGCGGCAATCATGCCGCCGGTGCAGCTTTCGGCGGTGGCCAGCATCCAGCCTTTTTCGGTCAGCCTGGCGGCCAGCTGCCGAACCAGTTCTTCGATATTGGCTTCTTGTGTGCTCATCGTCTCCTCCAGGACTCACGCGGTCAGAAGAAATGTCGCCAGAGGGCCACGATCAGCAGGGTGCAGAAGGCAGCAACCAGGTCATCCCACATGATTCCCCAGCCGCCGCGCAGGCCGAAGCCTTTGAACAGGCGGTCGGCCCATTTGACTGGCTGGGGCTTGACGGCATCAAAAAATCGGAACAGCGCAAAGCAGGTGAGCTGGCCCCAGAAGCCCATGGGCATGCACAGCCACAGAACAATCCACATGGCGACCACTTCGTCCCAGACGATATGGCCGGGGTCGGCCACGCGCATATGCTTTGCGGTGACGGTGCAGGCCCACCAGCCTACGGGAATGCTGGCGGCAATCAGCCAGCCGATCTGTGCCGGGCTCAGCCACAGTGCCAGCACCAGATAGGCCAGCCAGGCCCACAGGCTGCCCACCGTGCCGGGGGCGACGCGAGGCAGGCCGGAGCCAAAGCCCAGAGCAATCAGATGGGCCGGGTGTTGCAGCATGAACTTCACGCTGGGGTGGGCGATTCCCGCCGCATTCATGCCGGGGCGTGCTTTGTTATTGATAGCTGCTTGCGCAATATCGGCAGGTGCTGCAGCGCTGTTTGATGAGTCATCCGTCATGGCGTGATGATAAGCGCAGGCTTATTGCAGTCCGGTGATGGGCTGGTTTTCGGGAAAGCGGACCTGGTGCGTGGCCTGGAACTGCGCCGTGCTGCGGGCGGCCAGATTCTGCTCCCAGGCAACCATGCCGTTTTGCGCATTCCAGCTGGTGGTGGCTGGCTGCGGGCTGTATTGCGACTGCACCTTGATCTGCTCATTGCGCGAAACAGGGGCCGAGTCCAGCACCTGCAGCGCGATGGGCTGGTTGTGACGGTTTTCGACGGCGTAGCTGCGCACGATGCTGCGCTCAGTCTTGCTGCTGACCCAGCCGCCGCTGCCGGTATGGCTTTGCGCAGGCAGGCGGCGTACCACCACGTTGTCATCGCGGCCAAAAGACAGTCCTTGCGCCAGTGCCTGGGCATTGCCAAAGTCCAGTCTGCCATTGCCAACCAGCGCCTCGTCACGGAACAGTGCTACCGGGCCCGCCGGCCAGATGCCTGGCGGAGCCTGCAACGTGGCAATCAGATAGGCCGCCTCTTCCATGGCTGGCGCGGTGCGGGTCAGCAAGCTGGTGGCCAGATTTTCCTGGCCTAGCGACAGCGTGATGCGCTCGGCGCTGGAGGGTACGCTGATCTTGTACGGCACGATGAATTGCGTGCTGTAGGCCGTGTTGATGCTGGAGACATCGAGCACAGGCAAGTCCGGTGCTGCTGCCTCTTCGCGCATTGCCCGGGCTCCGCTGCGCGCCATCATGGCGACGGGGGCCGGTGCCGGAGCGGCGGGGGGCATTGGTTGCGCGATATCCACCGTCCAGGGGCGCGGCATGACACCCTGGGTGCTGCGGCCGGGTTGGCCGGTGGACAGGCGCAGGCGCACATTGCTCCAGTCCTCGCCACTGGCCTGCACGACCAGGGCCTGGCGCTCCAGCTGCACCTGCTGCTTGCTGGTGTTCAACTGAGCGCGGTAGCTAGGCTGCCAGCTGGGGCCGCGCACCTGATAGCTCAGGCGCACATTGGCAGCGCGTGCGCTGGCCAGTTGCACGCTGACTTTCATGACCTGAGACTGCTCGGAGCCCGTGCGATCGCGCTCCTGGCGCAGAGGCTGCAACTGCGCCAGCAGATCCTGCTTCTGGCGCTGAATCTGGTGAGCACGCAGGCTGTTGTCGCGGCTGGTCTGGCGCAGGGCCTGACTGGTGCCGGCGATCTGAGCGGGGCTGATTCTGGCTTCGTCGCCGGGCTTGCTCATGCCCTGCAGAAAATCGCCCACCAGCCTGGCTGCACCTTCTTCGGCCTCGATGTTCGCGAGCTGATCCTCAAGGCTGCGAATCTGCTGGTCCAGCGGGCTGGTGCATTCCTTGGCAGCCATCAGCCTGGACTGCATCAGGGTCTTAATCTCACCCACGCGCACGCCTTCGTCTCCGCTGATCTGCAGGCTTTGCGTATCCACGCTGGCGGGCAGGCATTCAAAGCTGAGCAGGCGGGTCTGGGCGTCGATGCGTGCCTCGCGCTGTACGGCGGCGATGCCGGGATAGAGCGTGACTTCTGTGATGGGCGCGCGATTGCCAGAGACACTGAGGCTGCTGGCGTCGGCCAGGGCGAGCCCGGGCAAAGCAGCTGCGACACAGACCATGGATACGGGCAGAAGACGGCTTGAACGCATTGGGCAGCTCTTGTGGATAGCGAGGGCTTGAGCTTAACCCAGGGCTCTTGGCGCGCCGCTTGTCAGGTGCAGGCCGCCTCCTGCCCGCGTGCTCGGCGTTCAGCTGCCGAAGTGGTCGAAGGATTTCCAGCGGTTTTGCAGCAGGGCGCCGTTTGCGTCGATCACGCGCAGGCCCGGCTCGGCATCGATGCGGCCTATGCGATGCACAGTCGTGCCGCTGGCAGCGCCTGCAGCCAGCACGTCGGCATGCCGGGCTGCGGGGGCGGTAAAACACAGCTCGTAGTCATCGCCGCCGGCCAGTGTGCATTGCTGCTGCAGCTTTGAATCGAATTGCCATGCATCGCTTTGCGGATAGGCGGCTGCGGCCATCAAGGGCGTGGTGCAGCGGCTGTCTACCGTGGCGCCGACGCTGGACAGCTCCAGGATATGGCCGAGATCGCCGAGCAGACCGTCGCTGACATCCAGCGCGCTGCTGGCAATGCCGCGCAGCGCCAGGCCCAAGGCCACGCGCGGCGTGGGCGCTTCCAGCCGCTGGCGGGCCTGCTGCAGCAACTCGGCAGGCAATTGCACATGGCCCAGCATGGCCTCCAGCGCCAGTCGTGCATCGCCCAGATTGCCGCTGACCCAGATCTCATCGCCGGCCCTGGCGCCGCTGCGCAGCAAGGCCTGGCCGGCAGGGACTTCGCCAAATACGGTGATGCAGATATTGAGCGGGCCGCCCGTGGTGTCGCCGCCGATCAGTTCGCATTCATGGGCGTCGGCCAGAGCCAGCAGGCCGGCCGCAAATTCGCTGATCCAGGCCTCGTCGGCACCGGGCAGGGACAGGGCCAGCGTGAATGCCAGAGGCCTGGCGCCGCTGGCGGCCAGATCGCTGAGATTGACGGCCAGAGCCTTGTGACCCAGCAGGCGCGGGTTCACGTCGGCAAAGAAGTGGCGGCCCTCGACCAGCATGTCGCTGGAGATGGCCAGCTGCATGCCGGGGGCCGGGGCCAGCAGCGCGCAATCGTCGCCCACGCCCAGGGCGGCGCGACGTACGGGGCGCTGGAAGTAGCGGCGGATCAGATCGAATTCACCCATGAAGTCTCTGGCCGCCCGCGATGCTGCGGCCTGGTGGCCGCTGGTCGGCGGCGGTTAAAGGTCAAGGCCAGAAAAAGCTCAGCGGCCTGCGCCAGAAGCGCTGGCGTATCGCCTTGTAGATGCGCGAGCGGTCCACGCCGCTGACGTTGTGGGCACGCAGGGCGACGCGGAAAGCCAGATAGAAGCTCACCCCCACATTCAGCGCCGCATTGAAGGGCAGCATGGCCACGGCCCACCACAGCAGATCGTCATGCAGTACCTCCCAGCCCAGCGATGCCACGGCGACGCCGATCTGGCCGGTGGACAGGGTGACGTGGCGCACTTCCAGTCCCAGGCCGAAGAAGGCCGCAAATGCAGGCACTAGGCCCAGCATGAAACCCAGCGAGATATTGGATGCCAGGCTGGAGACATTCTTGCGCAAGAAGCTTGCCCAGCGATCCGCGCGGCCCGTGCCCAGAAAGCGAGTGATGCGCGGGTTGTAGCGAATCACCGAATCGATGTTGCGCAGCACAAACCAGTTTTCCGCACCACCGGCAATCAGGCTGCTGACAAACAGCAGCACGCCGGTAAAGGCGGCGAAGAGCACGGACGGCCCCAGCAGACTCAGCGAGTCCAGCACCTGGCGCGCATGCGGGGTGCTGAGCGCCTGATGACCGACCAGATAGGCATAGCCCAGCGACAGCAGCAACGCACCGGGGAAGACGATGAGCACGTTGCCCAGAATGGCAGCCACCTGGGAGCGCACCAGATGGGCGACTTCGTCGACGAACTCCTGGATGGAGCCATCACTTTGGATGTCCTTGAGCTTGGCCGCCATGGCCGGCGCCGTCATGGCCGGCTGCTTGGTGGCCACCGTGAAGTGCAGCATCTGGATCAGCACAAAGCTGATAGCGTAGTTGAAGCCCGCAGCCAGTCCCGACCAGAAGACGGACAGGCCCAGCGCATACAGTGCAAACTTGGCCAGCGTGGTGAAGGCCATCACAAAGCCGCCACCCGCGGCCTTGGCAACCATCTTGCGGTATTCGCTGCCGTCGCGGGTGATGTAGTGCTCGCCGGTTTCGGCACTGCGCTCGGCCACCTTGGCTGCCAGCAGCGATGAGTTGGTGGACATCAGCGCACGCACGCTGCGCCGCTCTATGCCCACGGCCACGAGGTTGGAGAGCAGCTCTGACGTCTCGTAGGCGCGGTCTTCTGCCAGCAGGCAATCGAGCAGGCGGCGAATGCGCAGAATGCGCGCACGCACCTGGCGCAGGCGGAAGATCAGGCCGACTGAAATGCCTTCGGCCTCGACATAGGAGTAGACCGACGATACGGCGGCGCGGCAGGCCTCGAGCCGTTCGCGCAGCTGGGCGGCTGCGGCGTCGCGCCTGTCGGTGGTGCGCAGCGGCAGCATGACCTCCACACGCAGGTTCTCCACATCGTGGATCAGCGCATGAAACGGTTTTTCCTCGCGTGCCTGCTCACTCATGCGCAGACGCAGCTCTGGGGCAAACCCCGTGGAGAGAATCTGGCCCGCGCAATAGGTGATGGCGTCCAGCAGGTTGCGCTCCCAGAAACTCACGCCTTCATCCTGCTGCAGCGGGGTCAGCAAGGTGGTGATGCGGGCCATGAGTTGGCTGTCCAGCGCATGCAGCCAGCGGGCGTCGAAACGGTCGGGAAAGACCAGCATGAACAGCTCGGAGGCATCCTCGGTCTCGGGCGTGCTGGGCAGCAGCTTGTAGCGCAGGCGCTCGGCCACTTCGCTGGCCATGGCCGTGCGCGGGGCAAAGCCGAAATCGGCCAGCAGGGCGGTGATGTCCACCGTCTCCATCAGCGTCTGGCTCCAGCGGCGCAGCCGGGACAGGGCCTCGGGATCGGCCTCGAAGGCCTCGACGATCTGTTTCACGCGCTGCACGGCGCCTTCGACAGAGGGTTCGGCTGCGCGTATCCATTCGGCCAGATGGATCAGCCACAGATGGCGTTGCGCAAGGCCTGCATCGGGGTCCAGGGACGCCAGCAGGCCGGGCAGGTCAAGAGTGCTTTTCTTCATGCAAATGTGGGTGCTTGCCTCAGTGCAGAACGCGCTTCTCAGGCATGGGCATGGGCATGGGGTCGCCGGACTCATTCATCTGCAATACGAAGAGCGGAATCTCGCAGTCGAAGGTCTCGCCCTCGTGGTTCACGCAGAGATAGCTGCCGCGCATGGTGCCCGTGGGCGTGCGCAGTTGGCAGCCGCTGCTGTATTCAAAGGATTCACCAGGCTGCAGCAGCGGCTGTCGGCCCACCACGCCCAAGCCTTTGACCTCTTCGACATGGCCCAGCTCGTTGGTGATGATCCAGTGCCGCGCAATCAGCTGCGCCGGCACCTCACCCGTGTTGGTGACGGTAATGGTGTAGGAAAACACATAGACGCCGGCGGCCGGGGCAGATTGCTCAGGCAGGTAGGCGGGCTGGACTTGGACCAGAAACTCATTCATCGGCATGAGCTAATGGTAACTGCGACAATTGCAATCCATGAGCCCCACCTACCGTATTGCCCCCTCCATCTTGTCAGCCGACTTCGCCCGTCTGGGTGAAGAAGTGCGTAATGTCATTGCGGCCGGCGCCGACTGGATCCACTTTGACGTGATGGACAACCATTACGTGCCGAATCTGACCTTCGGCCCCATGATCTGTCAGGCTTTGAAGCCCCATTCGGTCACACCCGATGGCAAGCCCGTGCCCATCGACGTGCATCTGATGGTGCAGCCCGTGGACGATCTCGCCACGGCCTTTGCCAAGGCAGGAGCGGACTACATCAGCTTCCACCCCGATGCATCGCCGCATGTGCACCGCAGCGTTCAGAACATCAAGGCCCACGGCTGCAAGGCCGGTCTGGTGTTCAATCCCGCCGCGTCGCTGGAGGTGCTGGACTGGATGATCGAAGACATCGACCTGATCCTCTTGATGAGCGTGAACCCCGGCTTCGGCGGTCAAAGCTTTATTGATAGCACGCTGCGCAAGATCGAAAAGGCCCGCAAGTTGATCGATGCTTCTGGCAAAGACATTCGCCTGGAAGTGGACGGCGGCATCAAGGAAGCCAATATCCGCGCCGTGGCCGATGCCGGTGCCGACACCTTTGTGGCTGGCAGCGCCATCTTCGGCAAGCCGGATTACAAGGCTGTCATCGACACCATGCGCAAGAATCTTGCCTGACTCCCGCTTAAGGTGCTGCGCCCCGCAGCTCCTTTGCACTGAGGCGGCGAAGCCGCCCAGGTCTGGCTCGCTGTCCTGGCTTCGGCTGCGCTCGATGCAAGAGCGCGGCTTTTGGAGTCGGGGCATGGAAGTTTTAGTGTTTTTGGCTGCAAGCCCAGTATTGAAAAGCGCATGCAGCTATTGAATTGATAGTTGTATGAAGCTGAATCTGCCTGCTCCCGCCGCCGCCCTGGAACTGGATGCCGTCATGGTCGACCTCGATGGCACCATGGTGAATACGCTGGGCGACTTTGCCGAAGCGCTCAACCGCATGCTGGCCGATCTGCAACTGCCGGCCATCAAACCGCAGATCATCGAAAACATGGTGGGCAAGGGCAGCGAGCATCTGATCCGTTCCGTGCTGGCGCATGTGGAGGCCATGGATATCGATGCCCTGTATCCTCGGGCCTGGCAGCGTTACGAACACCATTACCTGGCCATCAACGGCCAGTTTGCCGATGTCTACCCTGGCGTGGCCCAGGGTCTGCAGGCTCTGCGCTCCCGGGGCCTGCGCATGGCCTGCCTGACCAACAAGCCTCTGTCCTTTGCCCAGCCCCTGCTGGCCGCCAAGGGGCTGGACGGCTTTTTCGACTGCGTGTTCGGTGGCGACTCCTTCCCGCGCAAAAAGCCCGACCCCATGCCGCTGGTCGAAACCTGCAAGGCCTTGGGCAGCGAACCCGCGCGCACGCTGATGGTGGGCGACTCCAGCAACGATGCCCAGGCTGCCCATGCCGCCGGCTGCCCCGTGGTGCTGATGACCTACGGCTACAACCACGGCCAGCCCATCACGGCTGTCGAGGCCAGGGCTCATCTGGATTCGTTGGAACAGCTTGTGGTGTGATGCCGTCTGTTGGTCCGCATATCTGGCAGGAAAGAGTGCGGATAAGCATATTTGCTAGAGTCATTTGCTTTGTTTGAACCAATGTCGGCTCATGCATCGCCTTGCAGCCGGCAGAGAACGAAGGGGGACTCACGCCACATGCATGGACTGCACCTGACTGCCGACCTTTATCAATGCGCAGGCTCCGAGCGCTACATGCTCGATGCCGACGCCATCGCCGGGCTTTGCCGCGAACAGACTGCGGCCTCGGGGCTGACCCTGGTGGATGACACCTGGGTGAAGTTCCCGCCCTATGAAGGCCAGCCCGGTGGGGTGACGGGTACGGTGCTGTTGGCGGAGTCCCATCTGGCCATACATACCTGGCCCGAGACGGGTAGTGTCACCATTGACGTCTATGTGTGCAATTTTTCCGCCGACAACTCGGGCAAGGCCCGCCGTCTGATGGAAGGCGTGATCGACGCTTTTGTGCCCAAAAAGGTGCTGCGCCAGCAATTGATGCGCGGAGACATCGGCATGGCGCAGCCGGCAGACCATGCCGTGGACCCTGCACCCGAGCCTGAATCCGGCTGGGCCCTGGAGCAGCTCACGCCCCATGCACGCTTTGGCTATCGCGCCACGGCGTTGCAGACGCTGCAGACCCCATACCAGAAGCTGGAGTTGCTGCAGACGCCGCAGTTCGGCAAGGTGCTGCGTCTCGATGATTGCTTCATGACTTCCGAGGGCGAGGAGTTCTTCTATCACGAGGCCCTGGTGCACCCGGTCGCCACGGCCCACCCCGCGCCGCGCAAGGCATTGATTCTGGGCGGCGGCGACGGTGGTGCCGCCGAGGAGCTGCTCAAGCATCCGAGCATCGAGCGTGTGGTGCTGGCCGAGCTGGACGAGGCCGTGGTGCAGTTCTCGCGCCAGCATCTGCGGTCCGTGCATCGCGGCGCGCTCGATGATGCCCGTGTCGAGGTCTGCATAGGCGACGGTCTGGCACTGATGGAGGCAACGGATGAGCGCTTTGATCTGGCACTGATGGATCTGACCGATCCCGATACCCCGGCCAGCGCCCTGTATGCGCCTGACGCGCTGGCACGCATGAAGCGTGTGCTGGCGCCGGGCGGCGCGCTGGTGCTGCATCTGGGCAGCCCTGTCTTCCACGGCCCGCAGGTGGCCGAGCTAGTGCGCAGCCTGCGTCAGCAGTTTGCCGTGGTGCGCTGCTATGGCCTCTATATTCCGCTTTACGGCGCTTACTGGGGGCTGGCCGTGGCCTCCGATGAGCTGGATCCGCTGGAGCTGAAGGCGCAGCAAGTGGCCGAGCGCCTCAGGCAGCGCAGGGTGCGGGATCTGCAGTACTACAACGAGCAGGTGCACGGCGCGCTGTTTGCGCTGCCCAACTATTACCGCGAGCTGCTCAAGTGAGTCAGCCAGCCTCGCCCAGCAGCGCTTTCTTGAGCTGCTGATCGGCGGGCTTGGGACCCAGCCAGATGCCCAGCAGGGCGTTGAAGAACTCGGGCTCCTTGAAAGCCTCGCCCTGAGGCTGGCCCTTGACGGTCACGATGGCGCCCTGGCCGGGCAGCCAGTCCACCATGAAGCTCTCGCCCGCAAGCAGTTTTTTGTGCTGGGTGAAGATCTCGCTCATGCGCATCACCCCCGGAATCAGCTTGGAGAAGGCGGCGCGCTCCATATTGTCTTCCATGCCGCGCGAGAACAGCTTGCCCAGCTCGGCCGAGTCGATATCGCGCAGCATGGTCACGCTGATACGCTTGGGGCCGGGCAGGGCGGCGATCTCCTGCAGGCTGCGCGCCGGCTTTTCCAGGTACAGGCCGGCGGTATAGACCTTGAAAACAGCCTTGTAGCGGGTTCCTGCGCCATTGAGTTCCAGCGTCCTGCCCTGGGACTGCAAGCTGGGGGCATAGATGACACCGTGAAGTTTCACGGGCTCGGAGGGCATGCCTTGTGCCTGAGCGGCCGGGCAGGCAAGAGCGGCTGCCAGCAGCAAGGCTGGCATCAAACGGGCACTGGGCATGGCGGTCTCCTCGTGATTTCCGGTCGAGCAGTTCTGGTGACCGCTTCGCTTGCACGCCGTGGGCGAGCGTTCCGGTAAAAAACGGTATGTTTGTTTTTGTCCGCGATGGCTGCAATCAGGTCTGTCCCCAGCAAAGGGGGAGTTGCACGGCATCGGAGCGCTATTGTTTGCGCGGCGGCGCTATGCGCTACACTGTCCGCATCATGTTCATTCATCGCACGTTCAATGCAGGTTGTGGAGACCGGGGAGCCTGGCCCTGGCGTAAGCCTGCACATCCGAACTGCTGAAGCACCCGGCACGAGCCCGGCGTGCACCCCGCGGCCCCATGCGTTGCATACTTCGGGCCAATTGGAATGAACCGGCGCATCCTCTCTTCAAACGCGTCATCTGCCCGTAATCAATCCGTGCAGATGCACCATGCGCCATGACTACCGGAGCTTCTCCCGTGATCACGGAACTGGAATTCAAATCGCTTGCGGCCCAAGGCTATAACCGCATCCCCCTGCTGATCGAGGCCTTTGCCGACCTCGAAACCCCGCTGTCCCTCTATCTCAAGCTCGCCCATGCCAATGGGGACGGCAAGTACAGCTTCTTGCTGGAATCCGTCGTCGGTGGCGAGCGCTTCGGCCGCTACAGCTTCATCGGCCTGCCGGCACGCAGCTTTGTGCGTGCCTCGGGCTTTGGCACTGAAGCCAAGACCGAAGTCGTGACCGATGGCAAGGTGGTGGAGACAGCAGGCGGCAATCCGCTGGACTTCATCGCGGCCTATCAGCAGCGCTTCAAGGTTGCCGTCACGCCCGGCATGCCGCGTTTTTGCGGTGGTCTGGCCGGCTATTTCGGCTATGACGCCGTGCGCTACATCGAGAAAAAGCTGGAGAACAGCTGTCCGCCCGACAGCCTGGGCACGCCCGACATCATGCTGCTGCAGTGCGAAGAGGTGGCCGTCATCGACAACCTCTCGGGCAAGCTCTACCTCATCGTCTACGCCAACCCCGGCGAGGCCGAAGCCTATACCCGCGCCAAAAAGCGCCTGCGCCAGCTCAAGGACCAGCTGCGCTACTCGGTCAGCGCCCCGCAGATTCGTGCCGGCGAGAGCTATCCCGCAGAGCGCAGCTTCGACAAGCAGGACTATCTGGACGCCGTGCAAAAGGCCAAGGAGCTGATTGCGGCGGGCGACTTCATGCAGGTGCAGGTGGGCCAGCGCATCCACAAGCGTTTTACGGCCTCGCCGCTGTCGCTGTACCGCGCGCTGCGCTCGCTCAACCCCAGCCCCTATATGTACTTCTACCATTTCGGAGATTTCCATGTGGTGGGGGCCAGCCCGGAGATTCTGGTGCGGCAGGAGCGCACGCCCGATGGCCAGAAAGTCACGATTCGCCCCCTGGCCGGCACCCGTCCGCGCGGCAATACGGTGGAGGCCGACAAGGCCACCGAGAAGGAGCTGATTGCCGACCCCAAGGAGCGTGCCGAGCATGTGATGCTGATCGATCTGGCGCGCAACGATATCGGCCGCATTGCCAGGACAGGCAGCGTCAAGGTGACCGAGGCCTTTGCCGTGGAGCGCTACAGCCATGTCATGCATATCGTGAGCAATGTGGAAGGCATCTTGCAGGACGGCATGGACAATATGGATGTCTTCAAGGCCACCTTTCCCGCAGGCACGCTGACGGGCGCTCCCAAGGTGCATGCCATGGAAATCATCGACCGGCTCGAACCCAGCAAGCGCGGCATCTACGGCGGCGCCTGCGGCTATCTGAGCTTTGCCGGCGACATGGATCTGGCGATTGCGATCCGTACCGGCGTCATCAAGGACAACGTGCTCTATGTGCAGGCCGCTGCCGGCGTGGTGGCCGACTCCGTGCCCGAGCTGGAGTGGAGAGAGACCGAGCACAAGGCCCGCGCCCTGCTGCGCGCCGCAGAACTGGTTGAGGAAGGTCTGGAATGAGCCAAGCCATTGATCTGGTGCAGCACTGCACCACCATGGAAGATGTGCGCCGCAATGTGAATGCGCTCGACGATGTGCTGGTGCCGCTGCTGGTCACCCGCATCGGCTATATGCAGCAGGCAGCGCGCATCAAGGGTGATGCGAGCCAGGTGCGCGATGAGGCGCGCATCGAAGCCATCGTCAGCCGCGTGCGTGAGCGCACGGTGCAGGAGGGCGGCCAGCCCGATGTGATGGAGACCGTCTATCGCGCACTGATGGAAGCCTGCATCGACTACGAACACCAGGAATTTGCGCGTCTGCGTGAACCCAGGAAATCAGGGGAGTAAGACCATGAAACTGCTGATGGTCGATAACTACGACAGCTTTACCTACAACATCGTCCAGTACTTTGGCGAGCTGGGCGCGGAGGTGACCGTGGTGCGCAATGACGAAACCACGGTGGCCGAAGTCGAGGCGCTGATTGCGCGCGAAGGCATCGAGCGGCTGGTGATCTCGCCCGGCCCCTGCTCGCCCAACGAGGCGGGCATCTCGGTGGCGGCGATCAAGCATTTCGCGGGCAAGCTGCCGATTCTGGGTGTCTGCCTGGGTCACCAGAGCATTGGCGCGGCCTTTGGCGGCGACATCATCCGGGCGGGCCAGCAGATGCATGGCAAGACCAGCGTGATCAGCACCGACCAGAAGGGCGTGTTTGCCGACCTGCCAAGGCAGTTCACGGTCAACCGCTATCACTCTCTGGTCATAGACCGCAGCACGCTGCCCGAGTGCCTTGAAATCACGGCGACCAGCGAAGATGGTGAAATCCAGGGGGTGCGCCACCGCGAGCTGGCCATCGAGGGCGTGCAGTTCCACCCCGAGAGCATTCTGACCGAGCATGGTCATGCCATGCTGAAGAACTTTCTCGATCAGAAATAACAGCCGATTTATTGATAGCTGCCAGCGCACGTCATTGCTTGATTTCAGATTGAAAGCAATGGGAATGCAAGTGAAGGCAAGCGTAAGCAGCTCTCAAAAATATAGAGAGATATTGCAATGATCACTCCCCAGGAAGCGCTGCAGCGGACCATCGAGCATCGTGAAATCTTCCATGACGAAATGCTGCATCTGATGCGCATGATCATGCGCGGAGAGCTCTCGCCCGTGATGACAGCCTCCATCATCACCGGCCTGCGCGTGAAGAAGGAAACCATTGGCGAGATCTCGGCTGCGGCCGAGGTGATGCGCGAGTTCTCCAACAAGGTGAACGTGCACGACAAGAGGAATCTGGTCGATATCGTCGGCACCGGCGGCGACGGCGCCAACACCTTCAACATCTCCACCTGCTCGACCTTTGTGATTGCGGCGGCGGGCGGCAAGGTGAGCAAGCATGGCGGGCGCAGCGTCAGCAGCAAGTCGGGCAGTGCCGATGCCATGGAGGCGCTGGGCGTCAACATCAACCTCAACGCCGCGCAGATCGCCGATTGCATACGCGATGTGGGCATAGGCTTCATGTTTGCGCCCAACCATCATCCGGCCATGAAGAACGTGGCCCCCGTGCGCAAGGAGCTGGGCGTGCGCACCATCTTCAACATCCTGGGCCCGCTTACCAACCCGGCATCTGCGCCCAATATCCTGATGGGCGTGTTCCACGAAGACCTGGTCGGCATTCAGGTGCGTGCCCTGCAGCGCCTGGGTGCCGAGCATGCGCTGGTCGTCTACGGCCGCGACGGCCTGGATGAGATCAGCCTAGGCGCGGGCACGCTGGTCGGCGAGCTCAAGGACGGCGTGGTGCGCGAGTATGAAGTCCATCCCGAGGACTTTGGCCTGCGCATGGCTGGCACGCGTTCGCTCAAGGTCGAGAATCCCGAGGAGTCCAAAGCCATGCTGATGGGCGTGCTGCAGGGTGAGCAAGGTCCGGCACGCGATATCGTCTGTCTCAACTCCGGCGCCGCCCTCTATGCCGCCAATGTGGCAGGCTCGATCGAAGAGGGCCTGGAGCGTGCACAACAGGCCATCGACAGCGGCGCGGCACTGGCCAAGCTCAAGGAGCTGGTGGCCTATTCGCAAAAGCTTGGCCAGGCAGCGGCATGAGCCTGCTGGATGCGCCCATCTGGAGTGATGCCGGCACCTGGATCGTGCTGGGCCTCTCCCTGCTGTTCATCGTGGTGGGCATAGGCATGCACCGCGTCATCGTGAAGGTCTTGCGCGGCCCGGCAGATGCCGCCACCAACAAGGAAAACCATGTCTGACATTCTCAAGAAAATCTGCGACGTCAAGGTCCAGGAAGTTGCTGCCGCCAAGAAGGCCGTGCCGTTTGCCGAGATGCGCCGCGATGCGGAAAGCCGTGTCTCCACGCGCGATTTCGTGGGCGCCATCCGTGCCAAGATTGCCAAGGGACAGGCCGGCGTGATTGCCGAAGTCAAGAAGGCAAGCCCCAGCAAGGGCGTGATCCGTCCCGACTTCGATCCTGCCGATATCGCCCAGAGCTATATGGTGGGCGACGGCAAGATCAGTGCGGCCAGCCTGTCGGTGCTGACCGACCGCCAGTTCTTCCAGGGGCAACCCGACTATCTCAAGCAGGCCCGCGCGAGCACGCTGCTGCCGGTGCTGCGCAAGGACTTCATGGTCGACCCCTATCAGATCTACGAATCGCGGGTGATGGGCGCCGACTGCGTGCTGTTGATCGCTGCCTGCCTGGACGATGCGCAGATGGCGGAGATGGAGCAGATTGCGCACAGCCTGGACATGGATGTGCTGGTGGAAGTGCATGACGGGGAGGAGTTGCAGCGCGCTCTCAAGCTCAAGACGCCGCTGGTGGGCATCAACAACCGCAATCTGCGCACATTCGAGGTCGATATTCAGACCACGATTGCGCTCAAGAAGGATGTGCCCGCCGATCGCCTGCTGGTGACCGAGTCCGGTATCCTGAGCCGCGACGATGTGAAGACCATGCGTGACGCCGGCATTGACGCCTTCCTGGTGGGCGAGGCCTTTATGCGTGCCCGCGAGCCGGGCGAGGCCCTGGCCCAGTTGTTTCAGTGAGCGATTGGCTGCTGTGCAGGTTCAGCGCAGAACCTGCACATCGGCATCCAGAAAATAGCCGGCACCACGCTTGGTCTTGAGCAGCGTGGGGGCGCGGCTCGATGCTTCGACCTTGCGGCGCAAGCGCAGCATCTGCACATCAATGGCACGGTCAAAGACATCGTCTTCGGCCTGCGTCAGATCCATGATCTGCTCACGGCTCATGATTTGTCTGGGACGTTTGAGCAGGGCCAGCAGCAGCGCGAACTCGCTCTTGGTCAGTCCCACCTCATGCCCGGCAGCGCTGATGAGGCTGCGCGAGCGCAGCCTCAACTCCCAGTCGGCAAACTTGAAGCCCTGGGGACTCAAGGTGAACGCAGGGCGGGCGCAGGAAAAGAAGGCCTGCGCGGCAGAGGCTTGTGAGTGACTGGCAGAAGATGTGTGCATGAATAACTCCTTGTGAGCCTGAGCCGCCAAGTGGTCAGCTATGTTGGAATCGATTCTTTGCAAATTGTCAGAATGTGTCACTCACTGAAATCAGGTATTTTGAGCCTCAAAATAGGTAGGAACCCTTGAGGAAATCATTCGAGGTGACTCTGGAAGTTGAGAGAATCCACGCATGAACTTCACTAGTCAGAGCATGAGTGCCAACACCGCTGCGCCTACCCAGTTGATGAGTGCAGATCCGCAGGACTGGCCTGTCTCGCCAGACTGGCAAGCCGTTGTCGACTCTTTCTTTGCAGGGAGCACAGGCCAGGGCTTGCTGCAGTTTTTGCAGCAAAGACTGGGTGCAGGGGCCGTGATTTTCCCGCCCAAACCTCTGCGGGCCCTGGAATTGACACCCGCCGAGGAGGTGCGTGTCGTGATCCTGGGGCAGGACCCCTATCATGGTCGTGGGCAGGCCGAGGGCCTGGCATTTTCTGTAGCACCCGGGGTGCGCGTTCCGCCATCGTTGCAGAACATCTTCAAGGAAATGCAGCGCGAACTGGGCACGCCGTTTCCGGCGTTTCCCCAGCCAGGCGGCAGCCTGGTGAGCTGGGCTCAGCGTGGTGTACTGCTGCTCAACACCAGCCTGACGGTGGAAGAAGGGCAGGCCGCAAGCCATGCCAAAAAAGGCTGGGAAGAGCTGACCGATGCCATCATCCGACATGTCGCCGAGCAGGGGCGGCCCACGGTCTTCATGCTCTGGGGCTCGCACGCCCAGTCCAAGCGTGTGTTCATTCCTCAGGATCGTGGCCATCTGGTGCTGATGAGCAATCACCCTTCACCGCTATCGGCCCTGAGGCCTCCCGTGCCTTTTATCGGTAACGGACACTTCGGCAAGGCCAGGGAGTTCAAGCTCAGACACGGCTATTGAGATGGCCAGATTGGGCTGTCTCAGCGCTTTTCCCTGATTCCAAGCCAGACGCCCGTCAGGCCGCTGAGCGTCACCACCGTCATTCCGAGCAGCGATGTGCTGTCGGGAAGCTGCCCGAAAAACAGCCAGCCCATCAGCATGGCAAAGCCGATCTGGCTGTAGAGGAAAGGTGCCACGGTTGCGGGCGTGGCGTGGGTGTATGCCTGCAGCAGCATCAGGTGGCCAATGCCGCTGCAAAGGCCCATCACAGCTGCTGCTGCGTAGATCTGCCAGTCATCGATGGGCTGCCATACAAAGCCTATGAGAGGCGTGGTCAGCAGCAAGGGCAGCCAGGTCGAGTAAAGCTGGGTGGTTGGAGGTGAATCCAGGCGCGACAGGCGACTTCCGAGGACCTGGTAGGTGGTGCCCGATACCAGCAGACCAACCGGCCACAGAGCGGCCAGGCCCAAGGGCTGTCCATCGTTTTCCGGTCGGACGATGGCAATCACTGCCAGCAGACCGATCACCAGCAGCGACCAACGGGCAGGACTGACCTGCTCTTTGAAAAATAGCGCCGAGGCCACCACGATAAAGAGCGGCGCTGCTGACCAGATGGCCGTGAAATTGGCCAAAGGCATGTTCTTTATGCAGAAGAAGGCGCAGACCGTGGTCAACAGCCCCGAGATCGCGCGCAGCAGCTGAAACCTCAGGTTCCGGGTTTTCAGTGCCGAAAGGCCGTGCCGAGGCAAAACCAGCACGCTGGTGACCAGAGCCTGGGCCGTGAAGCGCAGCCACAGAACCATGAGAACCGGAAGCAGCGTTCCCGTGAACTTGGTGGCGCTATCCAGAACGGCAAACAGCGCACAGGCGAATATGGTGAGCAGAACACCGCGGATGGCAGATTGCGCTGACGGGGAAAGTGTGGGAGAGAGCCAGCTGGGGAGCATGTCCGTAGCGATTTGCGACAAGAGAAGCGAGGAATTCTAGGGGGGATGAAGTTGTCGGCTCTGGTTGTGACGCCCATAAAAATGCCCGCACTGTTAGGTGCGGGCACTGGATGGGGTGAAGAAGGATTACCAGGGCATGGCGTTACGAATACGCGCAATTTTTTCGGCCTGCGCGGTCGAAGACTCCTTGGCGGTGCGCAGCGCCTGTCGGATGAAGACAAACAGCAGCAGCAGGAAACCGGTACCCACGGCCGCACCAATGGCCAGCATGGGCTTCTTGGGCTTGATGGAGCGTTCGGGCAGGGTCGGCATCTGGATCACATCGTCGTTGTCCAGGCCGCCGAGGCGACGCTCCATGTCCAGAATCCCCTTCTGGCGATTGCTGTTGGCGGTCAGCAGTTCACCATAGAGGCGGCTGGTGGCTTCGGTGACACTTTTTCCAGAAGAGAGATTGGCAGAAGTGTCATGCTCCAGCTTGAGCGATTCCTCCAGGCGTGTCTTCTCGGAGGCCAGTTGCACCTCCAGCTGCTTTTTTTCCAGACCGCGTGGCTTGCTCAGAGGAAACAAAGTGTCCAGCAGTGCCTGGTTGAGCTTTTGAGCCGCTTCAGGCGATTTGGCCTGGGTTGAAATATTCAGCAGCTTGTCCTGCTTGCCGACATTGACGGTGATGCGCTTGCTGAGCTTCTTATAGATCTCTTCCTTGGTCAGGCCATCGTCCAGGCCCGCCACGGGAGCAATCTGGTGCAGTACGTCTGCAGACATGGCCAGGCTGGCGGCCATGGGAGCGGTAAAGCTGGAGCCGGCACGCTCCACCTGAACCGATGCGCTGCTCTCGTAGGTCTTGGGGATCACCAAGCCGATTCCGTAAGCCGCAATGCCAGCCAATAGCGGGCCGAAAATCAGAATTTTCCAGTTTTCTGCGAGTGTGACCAATAGATCCAGCAGATCCAACTCTTCATCTTGTGGGGTTTGAACTTCCATTGATTTTTTCTAAATGAATAAGCACTTTGACAAAACGATGAAATCTACCACTAAGAAAAGATTGGACCCAGTGTTTCTGTAACTCCTTATGCCAGGAGCCGGCACGGCGGCTCCAATGTGTTGCAGATCAGCGCTGGCGCTCCAGTAGCATGGAGTCTCCATAGCTGAAGAAGCGGTAATGCTGGGCAATCGCATGCTGATACATGCCCATGATGTGCTCATAGCCCGCAAAAGCGCTGACCAGCATCATCAGCGTGCTTTTGGGCAGATGGAAGTTGGTGATCAGCATGTCCACCACCTGGTACTGAAAGCCCGGTGTGATGAAGATGCTGGTGTCGCCGCTGATATTGCCGTACTTGGCCCAGGACTCCAGCGTGCGCACCGTGGTGGTGCCCACGGCAATGATGCGGCCGCCGCGCTGGCGGCAGCGCTCCATGGCAGCCAATGTGGGCAGGGGAATGTCGTACCACTCGCTGTGCATGGTGTGGTCGGCAAGGTTTTCGGTCTTGACGGGCTGGAAGGTGCCGGCTCCCACATGCAGGGTGACGCTGGCGCGTTCCACGCCCTTGGCTTGCAGGGCGGCCAGAACGGTCTCGTCGAAATGCAGGGCGGCGGTCGGTGCGGCTACGGCACCAGGGTGGGCTGCGAACACGGTCTGGTAGCGCTCGCTGTCTTCTTTCTCATCGGGATCATGCTCGGCGTTCTGCTGGCGCTCGATATAGGGCGGCAGCGGCAGGTGGCCGAACTGCTCCAGCAATTCATAGGGCGATTCGCCCTGGTTGCCTTTGAAGGAAAGATGGAACAGCGGCCCGTTCTCATCCGGCCAGCGGCCCAGCAGGGTGGCTTCGAAACCGCCGTTCTTGAGGCCGCCGCAAAGATGGATCTTGGCACCAGGCAAGGGCTTTTTGCTCACGCGCATATGGGCCACGACCTCGTTGTTCTGCAGCACGCGCTCGACCAGCAGCTCGATCTTGCCGCCGCTGGCCTTTTCGCCGAAGACGCGCGCCTTGATGACCTTGGTGTCGTTGAAGACCAGCAGATCGCCGGGCTGCAGCAGATCGGGCAGTTCGCGGAAGATGCGGTCGGTGGCAGGGAGGCTGCGGCCGTCAAGCAGGCGCGAGGCGCTGCGAACGGCGGTGGGATGCTGGGCAATCAGGGATTCGGGCAGGTCGAAGTCGAAATCGCTGAGTGTGAATTCACGGGTGCAGGAAGACATGCGGTGCTTGAGGGCCGTACGAGGCCCGTTCCAAGTTCAATCAAACAAGTGGGCGATTGTCGCAAATCGCCATTAGGGCTGCCGGCTTCAGGGCTGAGCAGCAGCTGGGGTCCAGAGCTCGTTGAGATTCCTGAAGGGCCAGTCGGCAGGGTCTTCGCGCCCGACTATGCTGTCGTTGGCATGTGGGCAGGCCAAGTCGAGAATCTCGGGCGTGATGCGGCGCTGCTGGCTGAGGCAGTAAAAGCGCCGCACTTTCGGGGTCAGCAAACAGGTCGGCGAGACATCCAGCACCACGGCAAGATGCTGCGACTGCAGCCGCACCAGCGAGCCCAGCGGGTAGATGCCCACCGTCTGGACAAACTGCTCGAAGATGGCCTTGTCGAAATGATGGGGTGCCCATTGCGCCATGCGCTGCAGCGCGATGGCCGGGTGCCAGCCCTGCTTGTAGGGGCGATCCGAGGTGATTGCGTCATAGACATCGCAGACTGCCGTCATGCGCGCCATCAGACTGATCTCGTCCTGCTTCAGTCCGTCGGGATAGCCCGTGCCGTCGACTTTTTCGTGGTGATGCAGGCAGGCGTCGGTAACGGCGTCGTCCAGCCCCTGAGGCAACAGGATTTCGTAGCCCCAGCGAGGGTGGGACTTCATGATGACCCATTCCTCGGCATCCAGCGGCCCAGGCTTGTTGAGAACATCCGGCGGCACTCTGCTTTTACCGATATCGTGCAGCAGGCCTGCGATACCGGCCTGATGCACCTGGTGCTCGTCCAGACCCATGCGGCGTGCCAGACCAATCATCAGCGCGCACACCGCAATGCTGTGCATATAGGAGTAGTTGTCCGCAGTCTTCAGACGCGCCAGGCTGATCAGTGCATGGGGGTTGCGCTTGATCGACTCGGCCATCTCGTCGACCAGCTGGCCTGAGGCAGGCAGGTCCAGCGGACGGCCCAGGCGAACGTCCTTGAACATGGTCTTGAGCACATCACGTGCCTGCCCAATGATCTGATGGGCCTGTTGCAACTCCACGCTGGTTCGGGTGGGCCGTACCGGCGAGCTGGGCACAGCTTCGTCGCCTGGCGACTCCAAGACTTCTGCGGGCGTGATGTCGGGGGCGATGTCGGCCCCCTTGCCGGTGTCTATCCACACCTGGCGGATGGTGGTGGCAAGCAGGCGTTCCAGGTCCCTGGGCTGATCGAGCAGGAGGCGGGTACGCAAAAAGGGGTGCTCCATCCACGAGCCGCAGAACTCGTGCACAAACATCCCCGGGCGCAGGTGCTCGACATCAACTCGCTTCAACATGGATTTACGATGAAACACATAGTAACAATTTGAGAATGGTAGCGATTTTGACGTTATTGCGCTGGCGGCAGTTGTTTGCGAACCTGAATATGCTGTATATACATACATTGCTTTCCCTGTCGCGGGGAGTGTAGTCAAGGAGTCTCAGTTGTCTGTGTCAAAAAAGCCTGTTACCGAGCCGAAGTCTGCTGTCAAGCGCGCTGCCGCTCGTGAGAAAAAGGCGGGCATGGACCAGGATGCCGCTCCCAAGAAGACCGTCAGCCCTGCGCAGCAGGCCTTGCAGAAGATGGGATTGACGCGCGATATCGATCTGGCTTTGCATCTGCCGCTGCGCTATGAGGACGAAACCCGCATCGTGCCGCTGAAGAACGCGCGTGATGGCGAGACGGTGCAGATCGAAGCCACGGTCACGCACAGCGAGGTGCAACTGCGCCCGCGGCGTATGCTCAAGGTCACCGTGGATGATGGCAGCAGCACTTGTCTGCTGACTTTCTTCAGCTTCTACCCCTCGCAGCAAAAGACCATGGCGCCCGGGGCGCGTCTGCGCATTCGCGGCGAGGTCAAGGGCGGTTTCTGGGGGCGGCAGATGATGCACCCCGCATTTCGGGTGGCGGGCGGCGAGCTGCCCACGGCGCTGACACCGGTCTATCCCGCCACTGCCAGTCTGCCCCAGGCGTATCTGCGCCGGGCCATCGCCTCGGCGCTGTTGCGTGCCGATCTGTCCGAGACTTTGCCACCGGGGCAGTCGCCTCCCATCGCGCAGTCCTATGGTCAAAATGGACTGCAGCCGGCATATGACTTGCGCAATGCGCTCATTTTTCTGCACCATCCAACCCCTGACGTGGCCTTGGTCACGCTGGAGGACCATTCGCACCCGACCTGGCAAAGACTCAAGGCGGAAGAGTTGCTGGCCCAGCAGCTGTCCCAGTACGAGGCCAAGCGCGAGCGCGCCCGATTGCGTGCGCCCGTGCTCAGGCCGCAGGCCGGCATGGCGGATTTGACGCAGCAGTTTCTGGCGCAACTGCCATTTGGCCTGACGGGGGCGCAGCAGCGAGTGGTGGGAGAGATTCGGGCCGATATGGAGCGCCGTATTCCCATGCATCGTTTGCTGCAGGGCGATGTGGGCTCGGGCAAGACGGTGGTGGCAGCACTGTCTGCCGTGGCCTGTATCGAGGCCGGCTGGCAATGCGCGTTGATGGCTCCGACCGAAATCCTGGCCGAGCAGCATTTCGGCAAGCTGGTCGGCTGGCTGGAGCCGATTCTGGCGCCGCTGGGTAAAAAGGTCGCTTGGCTGGCCGGCGCCCAGAAGAAGAAGGAGCGCGCCGCGATGCTGGCGCTGGTGGAAAGCGGCGAGGCGGCGCTGGTCGTGGGCACGCATGCCGTGATTCAGGAGCAGGTGCAGTTCAAGAACCTGGCCCTGGCCGTGATCGACGAGCAGCACCGCTTTGGCGTGGCCCAGCGCCTGGCGCTGCGGCAAAAGCTCGCGGCCACGGGTATGGAGCCGCATTTGTTGATGATGAGCGCCACACCGATTCCGCGCACGCTTGCCATGAGCTATTACGCCGACCTCGATGTCTCCACCATCGACGAGCTGCCGCCAGGGCGCACGCCCATCGTCACCAAGCTGATCTCGGACAGCCGCAAGGACGAGGTGATCGAGCGTATCGGTGCCCAGGTCGCCAGCGGGCGTCAGGTCTACTGGGTCTGCCCGTTGATCGAGGAGAGCGAAGCGCTGGATCTGTCGAATGCCACGGCCACTCATGAATATTTGAGCGAAATGCTGCCCGGTGTCATGGTGGGTCTGCTGCATTCGCGCATGCCCACAGCCGAGAAAAAGGCCGTGATGGAGCTGTTTTCTGCTGGCGTCATGGGGGTGCTGGTATCCACCACAGTGATTGAAGTCGGTGTGGACGTGCCCAATGCCTCGTTGATGGTCATTGAACACTCGGAGCGCTTCGGTCTCTCGCAGCTGCACCAGTTGCGCGGCCGTGTGGGGCGCGGCGCTGCAGCCTCGGCCTGTGTGCTGCTGTATTCGGTCAATGACAACGGGCGACTGTCCGATACCGGCAAGGAGCGCCTGCGTGCCATGGCCGAGACCAATGACGGTTTCGAGATCGCGAGGCGGGATTTGGAGATTCGCGGCCCGGGCGAGTTTCTCGGCGCCCGGCAGTCGGGCGCACCCATGCTGCGCTTTGCCGATCTCGAGCAGGACGTGCTCCTGCTGGACTGGGCGCGCGAGCTGGCACCGCTTATGCTTGAGCAATTTCCTGCGCTGGCGGCACGCCATGTCAGCCGCTGGCTGGGTGGCAAGGCCGAGTATCTGAAGGCCTGAAGTACCGAAAATTGCGTCTGTAGACGTAAATAGTTACGTTTTTGCAGGAATATATGTAATCCTTTGCCTTGGTAATATGTGATTGAATGCAAAAACAGGATGAATCAATGCCGTTATTGATGATCCGAAAGATCCACTCTCTATGACTCTTACCGAATTGAAGTACATCGTGGCCGTTGCGCGGGAGAAGCACTTTGGCCGCGCAGCCGAAGCCTGCTATGTGTCCCAGCCTACGCTGTCCGTGGCGATCAAGAAGCTGGAGGAAGAGCTGGATGTCAAGATTTTCGAGCGCAGTGCCGGCGAAGTCTCGGTGACCTCGCTGGGCGAGGAGATCGTGCGCCAGGCGCAAAGCGTGCTGGAGCAGGCCAACGAGATCAAGGAAATCGCCAAGCGCGGCAAGGACCCGCTGTCCGGCGTTCTGACCCTGGGCGTGATCTACACCATAGGCCCCTATCTGCTCCCTGATCTGGTGCGCAACTCCATCAATATGACGCCGCAGATGCCGCTGATGCTGCAGGAGAACTTCACCGTCAAGCTGCTGGAGATGCTGCGCACGGGCGAGATCGACTGCGCCATCATGGCCGAGCCCTTCCCCGATACCGGTCTGGCACTGGCGCCGCTGTACGACGAGCCCTTCATGGCCGCCGTGCCCAGCACCCACCCGCTGGCGCAGAAGAAAAGCCTGTCTACCACGGATCTCAAGAACGAGACCATGCTGCTGCTGGGCGCGGGTCACTGCTTCCGCGACCATGTGCTCGAGGTTTGCCCGGAGTTCGCGCGCTATGCAAGCAACTCCGAAGGCATTCGCCGCACGTTCGAGGGCTCGTCGCTGGAAACCATCAAGTACATGGTGGCCGCCGGCATGGGCGTGACCCTGGTGCCGCGCCTGTCTGTGCCCGAAGATGCGCTGGCTCCCATTGAGCGCCGTCGCCGCGCTGACGAACCTCATATCCGCTATCTTCCGATTCATGAGGAAGACGGCATTGCACCGCCCACCCGCCGTGTGGTGCTGGCCTGGCGGCGCAGTTTCACGCGCTATGAGGCGATTGCCGCACTGCGTAATGCCGTCTACGCCTGCCCGCTGCCAGGAGTACAGCGCCTGTCGCAATAAGCGTGGCTTCAGCGGCTCGAAGAGGGCGGGAGCCTGGATTCGTTAAACCTGAAAGGTGAGTGCATGACCAAGCAAGGCAAGGACAAATCGCAGAAACACAAGCCGGATGCCACGCCGCAGGTGCCCGCAGGCATCCACATCGGCATCAGCGACGAGGACCGTGCTGCCATCGCCAAGGGGTTGTCGGCGCTGCTGGCCGACACCTATACGCTGTACCTGACCACGCACAACTTCCATTGGAACGTCACGGGGCCCATGTTCAACACGCTGCACACCATGTTCATGGCGCAGTACACCGAGCTGTGGAATGCCGTCGATCCCGTGGCCGAGCGCATCCGCGCACTGGGCCACCATGCACCTGGCTCCTATGCCCAGTTCGGCAAGCTCACCAGCCTGCCCGATGCCCCGGCCCAGCCGCCCAAGGCCCTGGAGATGGTGCGCATTCTGGTACAGGGTCATGAGGCCGTGGCGCGCACGGCTCGCCAGCTGTTCCCCCGTGCCGACAAGGCAGGCGATGAGCCCACGGCCGATCTGCTGACCCAGCGTCTGGCCGTGCACGAGCAGACCGCCTGGATGCTGCGCTCCCTGCTCGAGGAGTGAGCCGCGCCGCGGCAGCCGCTCGTCCCGGTCTCCCCAAGCCCTGACGGGCTGGCCTCCAGAGGCCCGTCAGGGCTTTTCGCTTTTGCTTTTGAAAGGAATGCCTGTGTTTTCTGCAGCGACTCCCGTGGTCCTGCTGGCGCAATGGGTGGACAGCCATGTCATCTGGGTGTTGCTGCTGCTGTTGCTGATTGGGGCCTGCATGCTGCGTTGCCGTGCGCAGGGCAGGGCCGAGTGGCTGTGGCAGGACCGCAGCGCGGACTTCAGGCCGGATGGCGGTCGTTTGCTGGCGGCGGCGGCACTGGCCGCTGTGCTTCTGGCCCTGCTGAGCGTCGGCGTGCACCAGTCTCAGTCGGTGCAGCCGCCTCAGGGGCTGATGGCCCTGGATCTGAAGCTGCAGCGCGCGGTGAGCGCGGCCCTGCCGCCCATGCTGCAGCCTCTGGTGCGGACATGGACCCAGCTCGGGGATTTGCGCGTCATGGGGTTGCTAAGTCTGGTCGTGGGCCTGTGGCTGCTGTGGCGGCGCCAGGGTCTGCAGCTGCTGAGCTGGGTGGTGGCGGTGGCCGGCACCGGACTGTGGGTGCGTTTCATCAAGGGGACCATGCAGCGCGCGCGTCCGCTGGACGGGCTGGTGCATGAGGCCGGCTTCAGCTTTCCCAGCGGCCATAGCGCGGGCACGGCAGCGATTTTCGGCATGCTGGCCTGGCTGGCCGCTCGTCGCCTGCCGCGGCGCTGGCGGGCTTGGGTCTTTGCGGCGGCGGCGCTGCTGGCCTTGAGCACGGGCTTGAGCCGTGTGCTGCTGTCCGTGCACCATGCTAGCGATGTGCTGGCGGGCCTGTGTCTGGGCCTGGGCTGGACGGCCCTGGTGCTCTGGTTGACAGACCGTGTCGAGCATGGGGGCGGCGCCATCGGGCCGCCGCAGGCCGAGGCACAATTGCCGCTGCGCTGACCGTGGCCTGGGGCCCGGTCATGATCTCCTGCCTTTCGGAACCCGTCTCATGTCCGCCTCCATCCCTGCTTCGCCGCGCTCCAAGCTGTCGCTGTATCTTGATCTGATCCGCTTTAACCGCCCCGCAGGCTGGCTGGTGCTGGTCTGGCCCACGCTGGTGGCGCTGTGGGTGGCAGGCCAGGGCTTTCCGGGCTGGCATCTGCTCGTGGTCTTTGTGCTGGGCACGGTGTTGATGCGCAGCGCGGGCTGCACCATCAACGATATTGCCGACCGCGACTTCGACAGGCATGTGAAGCGCACCACCCAGCGCCCCATCACCAGTGGCCAGATCTCGGTCAGGGAGGCGGCCATGGTCGGCTTGGTGCTCACGCTGGTGGCCTTCGGCCTGGTGTTGTCCACCCGCTGGGAGGCCGTGGCCTGGTCGGTGCCCGCCGTGCTGTTCACGATTCTCTATCCCTTTACGAAGCGCTTTTTTGCCATGCCTCAGGCCTTTCTGGGCATTGCCTTCAATTTCGGCATCGTGATTGCGTTTGCGGCGGTGACCGGTGAGGTCAGCGCCACGGCCTGGACGCTGTGGCTGGCGAATATGTTTCTGGTGCTGGCCTATGACACCGAATACGCCATGGTGGACCGCGATGACGATCTCAAGATCGGCATGAAGACCTCGGCCATCACCCTGGGCCGTTTCGATGTCACGGCGATCATGCTGTTCTTTGCCCTGTGCTGGGGGCTGATCGCCTGGGTGCTGGCTCCTTATCAGCTGGGCTGGCCCTTCTGGCTGGGCATGGGCGTGGCAGCGGCACAGATCGTCTGGCATTTCAGCCTGATCAAGGACCGCACGCGCGAAGGCTGTTTTGTCGCCTTCAGCAAGAGTCACTGGATTGGTGCCGCGATCTTTGCAGGCGTGGCGCTAGGGTTTGCGTTGAAATAGTCCTGTTTTAATAGCTCAAAGCGCTTGACTGATAAGCGATAGATTCTTGAAAGACTAAAAAAGAAACCGGCCGAGGCCGGTTTTTTTATTTGCCGAACTCGGCAGCCAGCTCCTGTGCGCGGATCTGGGCCTTGCGCATGGCTTCGATGAAATGCTCGGGCAGCTTCTGCTCCTGCATATGAGTGATGGCAGCGTAGGTGGTGCCGCCCTTGCTGGTCACGCGCTGGCGCAGCACTTCGGCGCTTTCGCTGGAGCGTGCCGCCAGTTCCGAGCCGCCCGCAAAAGTGGCCACGGCCAGCTTGTAGCTTTGCTCGGCGCTGAGGCCCATGTCGACGCCTGCCTGGGTCATGGCTTCGAGGAACAGGAATACATAGGCGGGGCCGGAGCCAGAGATGGCCGTCACGGCATCCAGATGGGCTTCCTTGTCTACCCAGGTGAGTTCGCCGGTGCTGCCGATCACGGTCTCGATCAGGGCCTTGCCCTGGGCATCGACTTCGGGGCGGGCGAACAGGCCCGTCATGCCCTTGCCCACCAGGGCCGGTGTATTGGGCATGGCGCGCACGATGCGGTGGGTGCCGGTCCAGGCCGCAATGCTGTTGGTGGTGATGCCGGCCGCCACGCTCAGGTGCAGGGCGTGGCGGGTGTGGGCGGCAACGGGAGCGGCCGCTTCCTTGAAGCTCTGGGGCTTGACAGCCCAGACCACCAGTTGGGCGCTTTGCAGGGCCTCGGTGGCGGCGGGCAGGGCGTCGATGCCGAAGCTGGTCTTGATCGCAGCGCGCGTGGCTTCAAAAGGCTCGACCACGGTGATGCTGCTGGCCGAAACGCCCTGGCGGATCAGGCCGCCGATGATGGCGCTGGCCATGTTGCCGCCGCCGATAAAGGCGATGGGAGGGAAAACGGAGGTCGAGTGGTCGGTCTGGCTCATGATGGTTCGATTCGCTCTGCGATGCAGCAAGTGGGCAAGCCTGTATTCGGATTCCAGGTGCAAAGCGGCACTATAAACCTGTGCCGCAGCGGCCGCGCTCCTCGCTCAATGCGACGAACTGGGTGACTTCGGCGGGATTGAAGTTGTTGTCACTAACCAGCAGCAGCACGCGTCGGCCATCGGGCAACTGCGGGCCCCAGCTCATGCCCTCCAGGTTGTCCACGGACCGCAGGCCGGCATTTGCCAGGTCCAGCAGCAATTCCTTGTCTGCAGGGCGGTAGCTGCCCGGCACGAGCCGGGTTTGGCCCAGCGTATCGCTGCTTGCGTCGGCACGGGTGCTGATGCGGTAGATGCGGGCGCCGAAGCGCAGCGGTGGCGCAAAGGAGCGCTCCAGCACCAGCAGATGTTCAGGGCCGTCGGCCAGCACGGCGCTGATGCCGTTGATGGCACCGTGTTGCAGCCACAGGTCGGCAGGCAGGGCATCGGGCAGATAGGCAAGCTGGCGCGCGGGCTGCTGCGTGCCCATGTCATAGGCGGTGATGCGCACCGGGCCGCCCGAGTGGTCAGCTGCGGGCAGGGCCCCGTCTTGTCTGAGCGCTGCCTCCATGGCCAGCCAGAGCGTTCGGCCATCCTGGCTCAGCGCCAGACCTTCGAGCGTGAAGTTGCTGCGCGGCCCTTGGGTCTTGCTGCTCGGCAGGTGCAGCTCGGGCGGCAGCGGCCATTCGCGCAGCCAGTGTCCATCCTTGCCTGATTGCAGCAATTGCGGGCCGAATCCGCGTGAGAAGTCGCCCTCGCTGCTCCACAGCAGGGACTGACCTCCTGGCAGCACGCGCAGGGCTTCCGCGTCGGGTGTCGCGATGCCGGGCACGGGCTGGCGGTGGCTGGGGTAGGGGGCCTGGGCGGGGCTGAGCAGCGGTCGGGCATTTTGCAGCCTGACCTGATGCAGGCCGCTGGCGTCGTATTCGATACGCGCCGTGTAAAAGCGCGCCGGCCCATGGGCGGAGCGGTCGTCGCTGACCAGGTAGTACAGATTGCTGCCCGCGTCGTAGTCGATCGAGGACAGGCCGCCCACTGGCGTGTCGGCAAACTGCTTGTCGTGCTGCCAGCGGATTTCCCCAAGCAGGGACCAGGGCCGGGCCTCGGATGTGCTGCAGATGCGGTGGGGTGCGAGCGACGCCGTCGTGCAGGCAGCGAGGCTGGCGCAGATCAACGAGAGGCCCCAAAGGCAGAGCTGTCGTGGATTGTTCACATTTGTGCCTTGTACTTTTCGCTGATCGCTTTCTAAGATGCCAGCATTTCTGTGCCGCGCGGGGCTGCACGGACAACGCCATCGGAAATAGGGAGCAATCATGGCATCCAATGTCAAAAAATGGTCGGCGGAGTTTCTGGGTACTTTCTGGCTGACGTTTGGCGGTTGCGGCAGCGCGGTGCTGGCAGCGGCCTTTCCCGAAGTGGGCATCGGCTTGCTGGGCGTGTCCTTTGCCTTCGGCCTGACGGTGCTGACAGGCGCTTACGCCTTCGGTCCCGTCTCCGGCGGTCACTTCAATCCAGCGGTCTCCGTCGGTCTGGCAGTGGCGGGGCGTTTTCGCTTTGCCGAGCTGCCCGGCTACATCATTGCCCAGGTGCTGGGTGCCATTGTGGCGGCCGCCGCGCTGTATTTCATCGCCAGTGGCAAGGCCGGCGCCCAGGTGGCCGATCTGGCCACCAACGGCTACGGGGATCACTCGCCGGGCAAGTTCAATATGGCGGCGGCGCTGGTGACCGAAGTGGTGCTGACCGCAGTGTTTCTGCTGGTGATCCTGGGCTCCACCACCAAGAAGGCTGCCGTGGGCTTTGCGGGCATGAGCATCGGCCTGTGCCTGACGCTGATCCACCTGATCTCCATTCCCGTGACCAACACCTCGGTCAACCCTGCCCGCAGCACCGGCCCGGCATTATTCGGGCCGGCCATCGCGCTGGAGCAACTGTGGCTGTTCTGGCTGGCTCCCATCGTGGGCGCCATCATCGGCGCCGTGATCCACAAGGCGCTGCTGGGTGACGAAGACTGAGCGTTCAACGCGGCCGCTGTCCAAGCAAAAAGGGATGCCTTGGCATCCCTTTTTTGATGGCTTTTCTGAGGGCTTGAGCGCTTGCCTGGCCAGCGCCCAGTGCAGCGGCTTTACTGCGCCGTGGTCTGGCGCACGGCCTGTTCCCAGCGCTGCATCAGCTCGTCGGCGCGGTCCTTGCCCAGCGTGGGCAGGAAGCGGCGCTCGGCCTTCCACAATGCCGACAGCTCCTCGGTGCTCTGATAGACGCCGCTGGACAGGCCGGCCAGATAGGCTGCACCCAGGGCCGTGGTTTCCACGCAGGCCGGGCGCACCACGGGAATGCCCAGCAGATCGGCCTGGAACTGCATCAGCAGATTGTTCACGCAGGCGCCGCCGTCCACGCGCAGCTCGCTGACCGGCGTACCGCCCGTGGCCACGGCGTCGCGGCTCATGGCGCCGAGCAGGGCAGCACTCTGGTAGGCAATGGATTCCAGGGCCGCGCGAGCGATATGGGCCATCGTCGTGCCGCGCGTCAGTCCGGTGATGGTGCCGCGCGCATCGGGCTTCCAGTAGGGGGCGCCCAGGCCGGTAAAAGCGGGCACCAGCATCACGCCGCCGCTGTCGGGCACGCTTTCGGCCAGTTGCTGGACCTGGCCGCTGTGCTCGATGGCCTGCAGGCCGTCGCGCAGCCACTGCACCACGGCACCGCCTACGAAGACGCTGCCTTCCAGCGCAAACTGGGGCTGGCTGCCCGCCTGGGCGGCCGATGTGGTCAGCAGGCCGTTGCTCGAGGTCTGGAAGCTGCTACCCGTATGCATGAGCATGAAGCAGCCCGTGCCATAGGTGTTCTTGGCCATGCCGGCGTCGAAGCAGGCCTGGCCGAACAGCGCACTTTGCTGGTCGCCGGCCACGCCGCCGATCTTGATGGAGCCGCCCAGCACCTCGTCGGCTGTCTGGCCGAAATCGGCGGCCGAGGGCAGGACTTCGGGCATCAGGCTCGCAGGGATGTCGAGCAGGGCCAGAAGATCGGCGTCCCACTGGTTGCTGTGCACATTGAAGAGCATGGTGCGGCTGGCATTGCTCACATCGGTGACATGGCGCTTGCCGCCCGTCAGCTGCCAGATCAGCCAGCAATCCACTGTGCCGAAGGCCAGCTCGCCGGCCTGCGCTGCGGCGCGTGCGCCGGGCACGTTGTCCAGCAGCCACTTGAGCTTGGTACCTGAAAAATAGGCATCGATGCGCAGGCCGGTCTTGCGCAGAATGGTGTCGCTGTGGCCGGCTTCGCGCAGCTGCACGCAGGTGGGTTCGGCGCGGCGGTCCTGCCAGACGATGCCGTGGTGGATGGGCGCGCCGGTCTTGCGGTTCCAGACGATGGTGGTTTCGCGCTGATTGGTAATGCCCACCGAGCGGATATCGCCAGCCTTGAGGCCCGCCTTGGCCAGCGCCTCCTTGGCGGTGCTCAGCTGGGTGCGCCAGATCTCGCGCGGGTCATGCTCCACCCAGCCCGGCTGTGGGTAGATCTGCGGCAGCTCCAGCTGGGCCGATGCCACGATGCGGCCTTGCGTGTCGAAGACGATGGAGCGGGAGCTGGAGGTGCCCTGGTCCAGGGCGAGCAGATAGGTTGTCATGGGTTGTCCGTGATTCAGAGGGGAAGCACAAAGCGCGCCATTTCGGTCTGCTCGCTCCAGCCCTGCCGGGAATAAAAGCCGCGCACATAGGAAGGACGTTCGCGGTTGTTGACCAGCCAGATGCGTATGCAATGGCGCTCGCGCGCAGCCTGTGTGGCCGCGTCCAGCAACTGCTGGCCCAGGCCTGCACCGCGCGCTGCCTCGGCGACAAACAGCTCGCTCACATAGGCTTCCCAGCCTTGCAGCACGGCGACCGGCAGCCAGTGCACGGCGCAGTAGCCGTGAATGCGTTGCTGGCCGTCTTGCGCCACCAGCATCAGAGAACGCTCCGGTCCGGCCTGCAGCTCGTCCAGCAGCGCCTTCACGGCCTCGGTGTTCTGGGATGTGGAGTGACTTTCGTAGGCCTTGAACCAGCCGATGTCATGCAGCAGCCCGGCAATGCCTGCGGCATCTTCGGGTAGCGCAGGGCGAATCAGATAGGGGGGGGCAGCATTCATTGGGCGATGGTGCATTGCACCTCGGCATCGCGCAACAGGGCATCGAATGGCGCGGAGGGCGCAACGTCGGTGAACAGGCGGTCGATCTGGTTCAGTCGGGCCAGCTCCACCATGGCCTGGCGGCTGAACTTGCTGTGGTCGGCTGCCAGCCAGACTTCACGCGACTGGCCGATGATGGTCTGGGCCACCTTGACCTCGCGCAGGTCGAAGTCGCGCAGGCTGCCGTCCGACTCGATGGCCGAGATGCCGATCACGGCAATGTCCACCTTGAACTGCCGCATGAAGTCCACGGCCGCCTCGCCGACAATGCCGCGGTCGCGTGTGCGCACCACGCCGCCGGCGACGATGACCTCGCAATCGGCGTTGCTGCTGAGGATGGCGGCGACATTGAGATTGTTGGTGATGACGCGCAGCCCCTTGTGCTGCAGCAGGGCCTGGGCCACCGCTTCGGTGGTGGTGCCGATATTGAGAATCAGCGAGCAGCCGTTGGGAATGGCTTCGGCAATGGCGCGTGCGATGCGCATCTTGCCTTCGGCGTGCAGCACCTGGCGCTGGGTATGGGCCAGGTTCTCCACGGTGGCGCTGGGCACGCGCACGCCGCCATGAAAGCGCACCAGCAATCCTGCATCGGCCAGCTTCTGTATGTCGCGGCGCACGGTCTGCAGCGTGACCCCGAGGATTTCTGCCAGTTGCTCCACCGAGGTGGACTGGCGGGCGCGGACTTCTTCGACAAGCTGCAACTGGCGGGGATTGCTGTTCATGACTGGTGACTGGTTATATAGGTGCTATTGGTGCATGGACGCGCTGCAGGCGAAGAGCTCTAAAGGGGAGAGCGTCAGCCGCAGCGGCAGTGCAGGGATTGTGAGCGAATCCAAACGAACCTCTAATAGGGTGATTTTCTATGGAATTGCCCGGTAAAAAACAAAAATGAATCCATGCCGAGTCTGAAGTCTGACAGCAAGCTGCGGTTATATGTCATCGTGGCGAGTTGTTGCAGCAGTAACAATTGGCGCTGCAAGAAGAATGCAGTTCATGCATTGAGAGTGTGCAAGCGCGCCGATTGCCGATGTTGCGGCCTGGCCGGGGTGGCGCCGGGCCAGCGGTTTGGGCTCGAATCGCGCTAAAACGAATCGATATTTGGGATTTGCAATGCACTAAAAGCGAAAAAGAGCGAAAATATTCGATCTGAAATTTGTTCTTTGCTGTGCGCGTCTCATCGCTGGATGATGGCGGCGCGGCGATCACCGCAGAAGTCGTTCCATGAACCAGTCCACTCAACCCTTGGCTACAACGCGTGCTCAACTGCTGGAGCGCCTGGCGCAGACCGAAAGCTTCGATCTGGCCATCGTGGGCGGCGGTGCCACGGGGCTGGGTGTGGCGTTGGATGCGGCGGCGCGCGGCTTCAAGGTCGTGCTGCTGGAGTCGCTGGACTTCGCCAAGGGCACTTCCTCGCGTGCCACCAAGCTGGTGCACGGCGGCGTGCGCTATCTGGCGCAGGGCAATATCTCCCTGGTGCGCGAAGCACTGCATGAGCGCACGACCCTGCTGCACAACGCACCGCATCTGGCTCAGCCTCTGGCCTTTGTGATGCCCTCGTACAAGCTGCTGGATACGCCGTTCTACGGCATCGGCCTCAAGATGTATGATGCGCTGGCCGGCAAGGCCGGCCTGGGGGCTACCGAATTCCTCTCCAGCGCCAAGACCGTGAAATACCTGCCGACCGTTCAGCAAAAAGGTCTCAAGGGCGGGGTCAAGTACTGGGATGGCCAGTTTGACGATGCGCGCCTGGCGCTGGCGCTGGCGCGTACCGCAGCGGCCAAGGGCGCTTTGCTGATCAATTACTGCCCGGCAGAAAAGCTGATCTACGAGGGTCAGCAGATTGCCGGCCTGATCTGCCGCGATGCGGAATCGGGCCGCAACTTCACCGTGCGCGCCAAGTGCGTGGTCAATGCCACGGGACCATGGGTGGATCTGTTCCGCCAGCAGGATGCCGAGGCCCAGGGCAAGCCCGTCAAGCCCATGGTGGCGCCCAGCCAGGGCGTGCACGTGGTGGTGGACCGCGAGTTCCTGCCCACGGATCATGCGCTGCTGATCCCCAAGACGGCCGATGGTCGCGTGCTGTTTGCCGTGCCGTGGCTGGGCAAGGTCATTTTGGGAACCACCGACACGCCGCGTCACGATCTGGCGCGCGAACCCCTGCCTTTCCCCGAAGAGCTGGATTTCATTCTCGGCGAGGCCGGAAAGTATCTGAATCGTCAGCCCACGCTGGCCGATGTGCGCAGCATGTGGGTGGGCCTGCGTCCGCTGGTCAAGCCGCAGGACGATGATGGCGAGAACACCAAGAAAATCAGCCGCGAGCACACGGTGATGGCCAGCAAGACCGGCCTGGTGACCGTCACCGGCGGCAAATGGACGACTTACCGAGCCATGTCCGAGGATGTGCTGGCCGAATGCTTCCAGATCGGTCGTCTGCCCAGTCGCCCTGCCGGGGTGACCGTGAACCTGCCCCTGGTTGGTGCGCCGGCGGAGGCCGCAGTCACGCACAGCATGAACCGGAGCCAGGGTCTGCACTCCTACGGAACGGATGCTGCCGCCGTGGCGGCGTTGCCGGGTGCTCAGAACTGGCTGATGGACGGTCTTTCCGAGGCCATGGTGCGCTTTGCCGCCCGCTTCGAGTACGCGCGCACCGTCGAGGACATGCTGGCGCGTCGCAGCCGCCTGCTTTTTCTCGATGCCCGCAAGGCGGCCGAGATCGCGCCCCGTGTGGCGGCCATCCTGACCGAGGAGCTGGCCCAGGATGTGCAGCTCAACGACTTCCTGGCCCTGACCCGTCAATATCTACCCGCCCAAGGCTGATCTGTGCGGCCGCCCTGTGGGGCGTGGCGTGCGGGCAACAGGCTGCGATCCGCAGGCCTCGTGAAAATGTGAGCTTTCAGCGCTTGATGGCTGTTGATTTCGGCTAATTTATTGTTTGAAATCAATGAGCTAATGGCGCGGCATGCTATTGTTTTAGTTGCAAGTGCGAAGGCCTGTCTGCCGGGCTTTGCGCCAGTGAAATCAGTGCGGGTATTGCGGGCTAAACGCTTGACGCACAAAGGATTTCCTGCGACAATCTCCTGCTTCACGTTTAAAAGCGTGGAACTTTCTGCCCAGCGGGAAGCCCTCCGGAATGGTCCGGAAGGTGGACGACGGGCCCAAGACTGACCGGCTGCTTGATCAGCCCTTGAGAAGACTCTGGGGCTGTCGAGCGTTGCTGGAGCAAGTTGGGAATATTGAAATGATCCAAACAGAATCTCGGTTAGAGGTTGCCGACAACACCGGCGCGAAGTCTGTTCAGTGCATTAAGGTGCTGGGCGGTTCTCATCGTCGCTACGCAAGTGTTGGCGACATCATCAAGGTGAGCGTCAAGGAAGCAGCTCCTCGTGGTCGCGTCAAAAAAGGCGAGATCTACAGTGCTGTGGTGGTGCGCACCGCCAAGGGCATCCGTCGTGCAGACGGTTCGCTCGTGAAGTTCGACGGCAATGCCGCCGTGCTGCTGAACGCCAAGCTGGAGCCTATCGGCACCCGCATCTTTGGCCCCGTGACTCGTGAACTGCGTACCGAAAAGTTCATGAAGATCGTGTCGCTGGCCCCTGAAGTTCTCTAAAGGAATAGCACCATGAACAAGATTCGCAAGGGCGACGAAGTTATCGTGCTGACCGGCCGTGACAAGGGCAAGCGTGGCGTGGTTTCTCTGCGCAAGGATGACTCCCACGTGATCGTGGACGGTGTCAACCTGGTCAAGAAGCACACCAAGCCTAACCCCATGAAGGGCACCACCGGCGGTATCGTGGAAAAGGCTATGCCTATCCACCAATCCAACGTGGCTATCTTCAATGCAGCGACCGGCAAGGCCGATCGCGTGGGCATCAAGGTGAACGCCGACGGCACACGTGTTCGCGTGTTCAAGTCCAATGGCGCTGAAATCGCCGCCTAAGGAGTAACACATGGCACGACTGCAAAAACTCTATCGCGAAAAGATCGCGGCTGAACTGAAAGAAAAGTTCGGCTACACCTCCGCTATGGAAGTGCCCCGTCTGACCAAGATCACTCTGAACATGGGTGTGAGCGAAGCCGTGGCCGACAAGAAGGTGATGGACAACGCCGTGGCTGACCTGACCAAGATTGCTGGTCAGAAGCCTGTGGTGACCAAGGCCAAGAAGGCTATCGCTGGTTTCAAGATCCGCGAAGGCCAAGCTATCGGCTGCATGGTGACCCTGCGTGGCGTTCAGATGTACGAATTCCTGGACCGTTTCGTGACCGTGGCTCTGCCCCGCGTGCGTGACTTCCGTGGTATCTCGGGTCGTTCGTTCGACGGTCGCGGCAACTACAACGTTGGCGTCAAAGAACAAATCATCTTCCCCGAAATCGAGTACGACAAGGTGGACGCTCTGCGTGGTCTGAACATCAGCATCACGACAACAGCGAAGAACGACGAAGAGTGCAAGGCACTGCTCGCCGCTTTCAAATTCCCCTTCAAGAACTGAGGTGGCGCATGGCTAAAGTAGCAATGATTCAGCGCGAACTGAAGCGCGAAAAGCTGGCAGCCAAGTATGCTGCCAAGTATGCAGAACTGAAGGCAATCGCCGGCGACGTGAAGCGTTCCGACGAAGAGCGCGACGCCGCTCGCCTGGGTCTGCAGAAGCTGCCCCGTAACTCGAACCCCACTCGCCAGCGTAACCGTTGCGAGATCACTGGCCGTCCTCGCGGTACCTTCCGCCAATTCGGTCTGGGTCGTGCCAAGGTGCGTGAATTGGCCTTTGCTGGCGACATCCCCGGTGTCACCAAGGCCAGCTGGTAAGCAAGCAGGAGAGATTAAACATGAGCATGAGTGATCCCATCGCTGACTTGCTGACCCGCATCCGCAATGCACAACTGGTCTCCAAGGCCACTGTGTCGGCTCCTTCCTCCAAGGTGAAGGTTGCCATCGCACAAGTGCTGAAGGAAGAAGGCTATATCGACGGCTTCGAAGTGAAGTCCGAAGGTGGCAAGTCCGAACTCGAAATTACCCTGAAGTACTACGCCGGTCGCCCTGTGATCGAGCGTATCGAACGTGTGAGCCGTCCCGGCCTGCGCGTGTACAAGGGTCGTCACGCAATTCCTCAGGTCCAGAACGGCCTGGGTGTGGCCATCGTCACTACTCCCAAGGGCGTGATGACTGATCGCAAAGCACGTGCTGCCGGTATCGGCGGTGAAGTGCTGTGCTATGTGGCCTAACGGACATTAAGGAGAAATACTGAAATGTCTCGCGTAGCAAAAGCTATTGTGACCATCCCCGCAGGTGTGGATGTGTCCATCAACGCTGAAACCATCAAGGTCAAGGGCAAGGGCGGCGATCTGTCGCTGGCTCTGAACGGCCTGGTGACCATCGGCAACAACGACGGCAAGCTGTCCTTTGCTCCCGCCAACGATTCCCGTGAAGCTGACGCTCTGGCCGGTACCATCCGCCAGCTGGTCAACAACATGGTCAAGGGCGTGACTGAAGGCTTCGAGAAGAAGCTGACGCTGATTGGCGTGGGCTACAAGGCCGCTGCACAAGGTTCCAAGCTGAACCTGGCTGTGGGCTTCTCGCACCCCGTCAACTTCGAGATGCCTGCCGGCATCACTGTCGCTACCCCCACTCCGACTGAAATCGTGATCAAGGGTGCTGACCGTCAAGTGGTCGGTCAATTGGCTGCTGAGATCCGTGCCGTTCGTCCTCCCGAGCCTTACAAGGGCAAGGGCATTCGCTATGCGAATGAGAAGGTCGTGATCAAAGAGACCAAGAAGAAGTAAGGAGCTGCATGATGTTGAACAAGAAAGAGCAGCGTCTGCGCCGTGCCCGTCAGACTCGCATCCGCATTGCCCAGCAAGGCGTTGCACGTCTGAGCGTGAACCGCACCAATCTCCATATCTACGCCTCCGTGGTTTCGGAAGACGGCACTACCGTGCTGGCTTCGGCCTCCACTGCAGAAGTCGAAGTGCGTTCGCAACTCGGCGCCGCTGGCAAGGGTGGCAACGTGGCCGCCGCCACGCTGATCGGCAAGCGCATTGCTGAGAAGGCTAAGGCTGCTGGCGTTGAGAAAGTGGCTTTCGACCGCGCCGGTTTTGCATACCACGGCCGCGTGAAGGCTTTGGCAGAAGCCGCTCGCGAAGCGGGCCTGCAGTTCTAAGCGGAGCGGATACAAATGGCTAAATTTTCCCCCAAAGTGCAAGACGAAGGTCGTGACGACGGTCTGCGCGAAAAAATGATCGCGGTCAACCGCGTCACCAAGGTTGTGAAGGGCGGTCGTATTCTCGGCTTCGCTGCACTGACCGTGGTTGGCGACGGTGACGGTCGCGTTGGCATGGGTAAGGGCAAGTCCAAGGAAGTGCCTGCTGCCGTGCAAAAAGCGATGGAAGAATGCCGTCGCAACCTGATGAAGGTTGCACTCAAGAGCGGCACCATTCACCACTCGGTGAAGGGCCATCACGGCGCTGCCAAGGTCGAGCTGCACCCAGCTCCCAAGGGTACCGGCATCATCGCTGGCGGCCCTATGCGCGCTGTTTTTGAAGTGGTGGGTATCACCGACATCGTGGCCAAGAGCCACGGTTCGTCGAACCCCTACAACATGGTTCGCGCAACTTTCGACGCTTTGAAGAACTCCACGACCCCTGCGAACGTGGCAGCAAAGCGCGGCAAGTCGGTCGAAGACATCTTCACCGCCTGATCGGAGTCCAGCACATGACAACACAACAAACTGTCAAGATTCAGCTGGTTCGTAGCCCCATCGGCACCAAAGAGTCGCACCGTGCGACTGTGCGTGGCCTGGGTCTGCGCAAGCTGAACAGCGTCAGCGAACTGCAGGACACTCCTGAAGTGCGCGGCATGATTAACAAGATCGCCTACTTGGTGAAGGTTCTCTGAAAGGATTGATGATGGAACTCAATAGCATCAAGCCTGCAGACGGCGCCAAGCACGCTAAGCGTCGCGTGGGTCGCGGTATCGGTTCTGGTCTGGGTAAGACTGCCGGTCGCGGTCACAAGGGTCAGAAGTCGCGTTCGGGTGGCTACCACAAGGTGGGCTTCGAAGGCGGTCAAATGCCTCTGCAGCGTCGCCTGCCCAAGCGTGGCTTCAAGTCGCATCTGCTGAAGTTCAATGCAGAAGTGACCCTGTCCGAGCTGGATAAGCTCGGCCTGGCCGAAGTCGATCTGGCTGCTCTGAAGCAAGCCGGTCTGGTTGGCTCTATCGCTAAGGTCGTGAAGATCATCAAGAGCGGTGAACTGACTAAGGCTGTCAAGCTCAATGGTATCGGCGCTACCGCCGGTGCCAAGGCTGCCATCGAAGCTGCCGGTGGCAGCATCGCCTGATTAAAGTTCTGAAAGAAGACATCCGTGGCTACTAGCGCAGCTCAAATTGCAAAGACTGGAAAATTCGGCGACCTGCGTCGTCGTCTGGTTTTTCTGTTGCTTGCGCTGGTCGTATACCGCATCGGGGCGCATATCCCCGTTCCGGGCATCGACCCAGCGCAGCTGCAGCAGCTGTTCTCTGGCCAGCAGGGCGGCATTCTCAATCTGTTCAATATGTTCTCGGGTGGAGCGCTCTCGCGCTTCACAGTGTTCGCACTGGGGATCATGCCGTACATCTCGGCATCGATCATCATGCAGCTCATGACCTACGTGGTCCCGACATTCGAGCAGATGAAAAAGGAAGGTGAAGCGGGTCGTCGCAAGATTACCCAGTACACCCGCTACGGCACTCTGGGCCTGGCGCTGTTTCAGTCCTTGGGAATTGCTGTTGCCCTGGAAAGCTCCGCAGGCTTGGTTCTGAACCCTGGTTTTGGCTTCCGCATGACTGCGGTGGTCAGTCTCACGGCCGGTACCCTGTTCCTGATGTGGCTCGGTGAACAGATCACTGAACGTGGTCTGGGCAACGGTATCTCGATACTGATCTTTGGCGGTATCGCCGCAGGCCTGCCGAGCTCCATCGGCGGTCTGCTGGAACTGGTGCGCACCGGTGCCATGAGCATTCTGGCGGCAATCTTCATTGTTCTCGTTGTGGCAGCCGTGACGTATTTCGTCGTGTATGTCGAACGAGGTCAACGCAAGATCTTGGTGAATTACGCACGCCGGCAAGTCGGCAACAAGGTGTACGGTGGTCAGTCTTCGCACTTGCCACTGAAGCTGAACATGGCAGGTGTGATTCCTCCCATCTTCGCTTCGTCGATCATCTTGCTGCCCGCTACGGTGGTGAATTGGTTCAGTGCAGGAGAATCCATGCGCTGGCTGAAGGATATTGCGAGCACGTTGACCCCTGGTCAGCCAATCTATGTCATCCTTTATGCTGCCGCGATCATTTTCTTCTGCTTCTTCTATACGGCCCTGGTTTTCAACAGCCGGGAAACTGCCGACAACCTGAAGAAGAGTGGCGCTTTCATCCCCGGGATTCGTCCTGGCGAACAGACAGCCCGCTACATTGACAAGATTCTGGTTCGCCTGACCCTGGCTGGCGCGATCTACATTACCTTCGTGTGCTTGTTGCCCGAATTCCTGATCCTGAAGTACAACGTTCCGTTCTACTTCGGTGGTACATCGTTGCTGATCATTGTGGTCGTGACAATGGACTTCATGGCGCAAGTGCAGAACTACGTGATGTCGCAGCAATACGAGTCGCTCCTGAAAAAAGCGAACTTTAAGGCTGGTATTTGATGACAAGGCTGCCCAAGGGGGCAGCCTGCCAAAAGTTAGTAGACGCCCATCGATCTATCGCGGGCAATGTTTCCCGGTCGATAGGCCGATAGTGGATGGAAAGTTTTAGGAGAAAAGAATGAGAGTTTCGGCTTCGGTCAAGAAAATCTGCCGTAACTGCAAGATCATCCGCCGCAAAGGTGTTGTGCGCGTGATCTGCACTGACCAGCGCCACAAGCAGCGCCAAGGTTGATTGAAAGCATTAGAGGACTAATATGGCACGTATTGCTGGCATTAACATCCCGCCGCACAAGCATGCTGAAATCGGCCTGACTGCCATCTATGGCATCGGTCGCACTACAGCTCGCAAGATCTGCGAAGCATGCGGTATCGAGTATTCCAAGAAGGTCAAGGACCTGACGGACGCTGATCTGGAAAAGATCCGTGACTTCCTGAATCCCATGACTCTGGAAGGTGATCTGCGTCGCGAAACCACGATGAACATCAAGCGCTTGATGGACATCGGTTGCTACCGCGGTTTCCGTCATCGTCGCGGCCTGCCCATGCGCGGTCAACGTACCCGCACAAACGCCCGTACTCGCAAGGGTCCGCGCAAGGGTGCTGCGGCTCTGAAGAAATAAGAGATTGAAAGATCATTATGGCTAAGTCTCCCGCAAACAACGCAGCTGCTCGCGTTCGCAAGAAGGTCCGTAAGAATATTTCTGACGGCATCGCGCACGTGCACGCTTCGTTCAACAACACGATCATCACCATCACCGACCGTCAAGGCAACGCTCTGTCGTGGGCTTCGTCGGGTGGCCAGGGCTTCAAGGGTTCGCGTAAGTCGACTCCCTTTGCTGCTCAGGTTGCTTCGGAAGTGGCCGGTCGTGCTGCTATCGAACAGGGCATCAAGAACCTGGAAGTCGAAATCAAGGGTCCCGGTCCTGGCCGTGAATCCTCGGTTCGCGCCCTGGGTGCTCTGGGTATCCGTATCACTTCCATCTCGGACGTGACTCCGGTTCCCCACAACGGCTGCCGCCCTCAAAAGCGTCGTCGTATCTAATTTTTTATCAAGCCCACCGCCGCCCAGGTGCATTTGCATCGCGGGCGGCTCCCGTGTTTGCGCACGGTAGATGACACAAAGGAAATCAAGTGGCACGCTATATTGGCCCTAAGGCAAAACTCTCCCGCCGCGAAGGCACCGATCTGTTCCTGAAGAGCGCACGTCGCTCCATCGCAGACAAGGCAAAGTTCGACACCAAGCCTGGTCAGCATGGCCGCACTTCCGGTCAGCGCACTTCCGACTACGGTCTGCAACTGCGCGAAAAGCAGAAGGTCAAGCGCATGTACGGCGTGCTGGAGAAGCAATTCCGCCGCTACTTCGAAGCTGCTGACCGCAAGCGTGGCAACACTGGTGCCAACCTGCTGTCGCTGCTGGAATCGCGTCTGGACAACGTCGTGTACCGCATGGGCTTCGGCTCCACTCGCGCTGAAGCACGTCAGCTGGTGTCGCACAAGGCTATCACTGTGAACGGCCAGTCCGTGAACATTCCTTCTTTCTCCGTGAAGGAAGGCGACGTGGTTGCCCTGCGTGAAAAGTCCAAGAAGCAAGCTCGCGTGGTCGAGGCTCTGCAACTGGCTGCTCAAGTGGGCTTCCCCGCATGGGTTGAAGTGTCTGCTGACAAGGCAGAAGGTACTTTCAAGAAGTCTCCTGACCGCGATGAATTCGCAGCTGACATCAACGAATCCCTGATCGTTGAGTTGTACTCGCGTTAATCTTTAGCAGCGACATTTCTGTAAACCGTCCCCACGGCGCGAGGCATCGCGCCGTGGGTGCTTCACCAGCCTTACCGGTGTAACGAGCCGAGGGTATTGAGAGGAAGTCTGCATGCAAACGAATTTGCTGAAGCCCAAGACAATCAATGTCGAGCAACTTGGTCACAACCGTGCCAAGGTTGTTCTGGAGCCGTTTGAGCGTGGCTACGGTCATACGCTGGGCAATGCCCTGCGCCGTGTTCTGCTCTCCTCCATGGTGGGTTACGCAGCGACGGAAGTGACGATTGCTGGGGTGCTGCATGAGTACTCCTCCATCGACGGTGTCCAGGAAGATGTGACCAACATCCTGCTGAACCTCAAGGGTGTGGTGTTCAAGCTGCACAATCGTGACGAAGTCACCCTGAGCCTGCGCAAGGATGGCGAAGGTGTTGTCACTGCCCGTGACATTCAGACCCCCCACGACGTAGAAATCGTCAACCCTGATCATGTGATCGCCCATCTGTCGCAAGGCGGCAAGCTGGACATGCAGATCAAGGTGGAAAAGGGCCGCGGCTATGTGCCCGGCAACGTGCGCCGCTACGGTGACGAATCGACCAAGTCGATCGGCCGTATCGTGCTCGACGCTTCGTTCTCGCCCGTCAAGCGCGTGAGCTACGCTGTCGAATCCGCACGTGTGGAACAGCGTACCGATCTGGACAAGCTGGTTCTGGAAATCGAAACCAACGGTGCCATCACCGCTGAAGACGCAGTGCGTGCATCCGCCAAGATCCTGGTGGAGCAGCTGGCAGTGTTTGCCCAGCTCGACGGTGGCGATATCGCCAGCGTGTTCGACGCTCCTGCCGGTGGCCGCGGCGCTGCCACGTCGTTCGATCCCATCCTGCTGCGTCCTGTGGACGAGCTCGAGCTCACCGTGCGTTCTGCCAACTGCCTCAAGGCAGAGAACATCTACTACATCGGTGACCTCATCCAGCGTACCGAAAACGAGCTGCTCAAGACTCCCAACCTGGGTCGCAAGTCGCTCAACGAGATCAAGGAAGTTCTGGCTTCCCGCGGTCTGACTCTGGGCATGAAGCTTGAAAACTGGCCACCCGCTGGCCTGGAAAAGCGTTAATTGCTACAATAAAAGACTTTGCTGGAGTTGATCCGGCAAAGTCCAAGTGCCTCGGGCAGTACCTGATACGGCTGCCTGATTTAATTTAGAAAAGATCTCCGGATAAAAACGGGGAGCAAAGGAAAAGCACCATGCGTCACGGCAACGGCCTCCGCAAACTGAACCGCACTTCTGCACACCGCAAGGCAATGCTGCAGAACATGATGAACTCGCTGATCGAGCACGAAGCAATCAAGACCACGGTCCCCAAGGCCAAGGAACTGCGTCGCGTCATCGAGCCCATGATCACTCTGGCCAAGGTTGATACCGTGGCTAACCGCCGTCTGGCTTTCGACCGTCTGCGCGACCGCGACAGCGTGACCAAGCTGTTCAACGTGCTGGGTCCCCGCAACGCTCAGCGTCCCGGTGGCTACACACGTATCCTGAAGATGGGCTTCCGCGTGGGCGACAACGCTCCCATGGCCTATGTGGAGCTGGTCGAGCGCGCTGAAGAAGCCGCTGCAGCAGCTGAATAAGCCAGGGCAGGCTGCAAAGCCTGCTACAATTTGGAAATACCGCGCGATGGAGCAGTCTGGTAGCTCGTTGGGCTCATAACCCAAAGGTCGGAGGTTCAAATCCTTCTCGCGCAACCAAATTGAAAAGGTCACGACAATGTCGTGACCTTTTTTTTGTCCATTTTCCATTGAAGGGCGGCAGCGCTGGTATCAGCCCGTCATCCCTCCCGGCGCTGTGCCCGAGCGCCGGCTCAAATGCTCGCGCACCCGGCTGGCGATCACCTGGGCGATTTCCGGGCTCAGCACCTCGCTGATATGCAGTACCTCGGTGTAGTGCAGATAGAGCAGGCCGCGCAAGGTCCTGAATGCCGTCTCATGTTCGGCACCGCAGATGCCGGCATCGTTGGCCAGCACGCGTTCGACGGCACCGGGGTCGAGCAGCCGGATCTTGCAGATAGCAGCCTGATGCAGTATCGCTAGATCTATTTCTTCAAGGCGGCTTTCCCATTCATCGGGCAGGAATCGGTTCGCTGGCATTTAGAGTGTCTCTCCTGCTGAATCCATGGGCATGTGCCCAATGCTTGAATACTGGCATGTACGAGGTCTTGCCATCGGTTTTGCTTCTGCAAGTCTTGCCGTCGATCAAACTTTGGCAACGTAAAAGTCGGCCTGGAGTCGAAGCCATGCGGCACTGCATCATGATGCCAGTCTGTGACCCGAGCGCCAATGTCCGTCGGGGACTCCTGGCTTTTGCTGAGCTGAGGTATGGTGTCTCGATGCGCTGCAGGTAAAGAAAAGGACTTCTATGTTCGAGAAGATCGTCTCGATGTTCCGTTACTTCAAATCGGTCGTTCCATTTCGGGTCGTGCCTGCACTGATTTCCACCCTGGTTCTGACCGGTCTGCTGCTGACGCCGGTGCCTGCGGGACTGGACAGCAAGGCCTGGCAACTGGTGGCCATCTTTCTGACGACCATCGTGGCGATCATCCTCAAGGTCATGCCCATAGGCGTGATGGCATTGATGGCGATTGTCATCGTGTCGCTGTCTCAGGTGACCTCTAGTTCGTCCAAAGGTGCGATCACGGATGCGCTGAGCAGCTTTGCGAATCCCCTGATCTGGCTGATCGTGGTGGCGGTTCTGATCTCGCGCGGTCTCAAGAAGACGGGGCTCGGCAACCGCATCGGATTGCTGTTCATTGCGCTGATGGGCAAGCGCACCATAGGCATAGGTTACGGACTCGCGATCTGTGAGCTGGTACTGGCCCCGTTCACACCCAGCAACACGGCACGCGGTGGCGGCATCGTGCACCCGATCATGAAGTCCATCGCCAACGCCTTTGAATCGGACCCGGCCAAGGGAACGCAAGGCAAGGTCGGGACCTATCTGGCGCTGGTCAACTACCATTCCAATCCGATCACCTCGGCCATGTTCCTGACCGCGACGGCGCCCAATCCTCTGGTCGTGGACTTGGTGGCCAAGGCCACGGGTCAGTCCCTGCACCTGAGCTGGACAAGTTGGGCTCTGTACATGCTGCTGCCAGGGCTGCTGTGTCTGCTGTTGATGCCGCTGGCGATCTATCTGCTGTCGCCACCCGAACTCAAGGCCACGCCCAATGCCGTGGAGTATGCGCGTGCCGAAATGGCCCGCATGGGCCCGCTGTCGGGCAAGGAGCGCGTGATGCTCGGCACCTTCGGCGTGATGCTGCTGCTATGGGCGAATGTGCCGCAAATGCTGTTCGGCCCGGCGTTCACGCTGGACCCGACCGTGGTGGCTTTTCTCGGTTTGTTCGCCCTGATCATCACGGGGACCATCGATTGGGATGATGTGCTGTCCGAGAAAAGCGCCTGGGACACCCTGATCTGGTTCGGTTCCCTGGTCATGCTGGCCGAGCAGCTCAACAAGCTCGGTGTGGTCGCCTGGTTTGCCGAGGGCTTGAAGAGCGCCATCGTCGCCAGCGGCCTGGACTGGCTGCCCGTGGCCGCCATTCTGGTGGGCGTTTTCGTCTTCTCGCACTATCTGTTCGCCAGCACCACGGCCCATATCAGCGCCATGATGCTGGCCTTTCTGACCGTGGGGGCGCAGCTGATCCCAGCTGACTACGTCGTCCCCTTCATGCTGATGATGACGGCCGGCTCGGCCATCATGATGACGCTGACGCACTACGCGACCGGCACCTCGCCCATCATCTTCGGCAGCGGCTATGTGACCCTGGGTGTCTGGTGGCGCGTGGGGGCTGCGATGTGCGTGCTGGAGCTGCTAATCTTCGCTGTCGTCGGCAGCGTCTGGTGGAAGCTGCTGGGGCTGTGGTGAGCTGCGCTGTCAGCTGCTCGTGCGCAGGGGCTCGCCCAGCGACAGCATGAGCCGGTTGGCCCAGTTGAAGAAGGCCGTGCCGTGAAGCGCATCGGAGATGGCTGCATCGTCGAGACCGGCGGCGCGCAGCGCATCGATATGACTGGACTCCAGTGCGGGCGGCGTCTGCGTCAAGGCCACGGCGGCGGCAACGATGGCATTCCAGCGCGAGCCCAGGTCGGTGCCCGGACCTTCATCGAGCAGGCGCTGCACATCGGCGGCGCGGTGCGAGAAATGCGTGGCAAAGCGCGCATGTACCGAAGCGCAGTAGATGCAGCCGTTGGTGCGTGAGGTTGCAGCTGCTGCCAGTTCGCGCTCGGCGCGCGGCAGGCCGGCGTCGGGGTTGTAGAAGATGTCCTTGTCGGTACGAGTGCGTGCTCCCAGCGTGTCGGGGTCGCGCGCCAGCAGCCGGAAATAGGGTGAACGCGCGCGCGCTGCGTCCACCAGGCCCGCATGGTGGCGCTCGCTCAGCTCGCTCTCCTGCAGCGGAGCTATCCATGGCTGCCAGTCGAGCTGTTCCTGGGTGAAGACCTGAGGGGAGGTGTTGTGCGTGGTGGTCATGGCTGGGCTTGCAGGGCGAGGGTGGACGATGCCGTGGTGACTGCTGCTCGTGCGCCAAGCACGCGCAGCCCCGCCACGAGGCGGATCTGGAAGGACAGAAAAGAGGCGAGCTGGGACAGGATGACGATATCGGTCTCGCTCCAGCCGGCCTGCTGCAGCGCCAGCAAGGCCTGGGCACTCGCATCGCGTGGGTGGTAGGCCAGCAGATGGGCATGCGCCAGCGCGGCGCTCATGCGCGGGCCCAGCAAAGCCGCATGGGCCGGGTCCACGGCGTAGCTGGGGCCGCTCTGGTCCTCGCGGCTCAAGGGGCCGGCCGGATAGATCCCGTAGGGGCCGTGCGGACCGCTGCCGGCCTGCAGGCTGGCAGCGCGCCCGCGCACCACTTCCGAGCTCACGGCACCGGCCAGATCGGCATCTTCGACCGCCAGGGCGCGTGTGTAGAAGGCCGTGCTGCGGGGCTCGCCATGCAGGCCTGCCGTGAAGGCGGCCAGCGTCAGGCGCTCGCGCAGCGAGACGGTTCCTGAGATGGGCTCTGCGGGGGTGAATAGGGCGGCAAAACTCTGCTGGGCCTGGGTGCGCGCCTCGCTGCGATGGCGGCGCACCTGATCCAGCGTGCTGCCGGCAGCGATATCGGCGAGATGGTCGATTACATCTTCGGGAAAGCGGGTCTGTGCGGTGTTGCTCATGGTCATGCAGCTTGAAGCAGTTCGGTCCGGACTAGGGGGTGGGAAGCGCCGGTGGGGGCCTCGTCGTGGCGCCAGCCCAGAGCTGGTGCCACGACGGCTGCCGTCAGCTCGATGGAGCGCAGAATGGCCTGGTGCGGCGGGTCGATGGAGTGAACCTGGAACACGATGTCGGTGGCTTGCGTCAGCGCCGTGTCGGCGCGCAGCGAGGCGATCACCTCCTCGGGTGTTCCCACATGCACGTCGTAGGCTTCAATGAGCTGCTGCAGCGGCGCCTGCGGATCGACGCGCGTTGCCCATTGCGTGGACGCGGATGAAGCCAGGGCCGCATGACGCTGGGCCGCGCGGCGCAGACCAGCCTCGGCCCATTGCAGTGCCTGGGCGCGCTGGTCGGAAACCAGCAGGGTGCGCGAAGCCAGGATGCGCGGTGCGCGTCCTGCGGGCAGGGCCGCGAGATAGGCTTCGATGATGGGGTTCTGTATCTCGGACAGCGTGGCGCGGGGGCGGCCTTCGGGTCGGGGCTGTGTGCGCGAGAGCATCAAGCCGTCCCCGTTGGCACCGGCGCGTGCACCGCCCTCGACCGAGAACGTGGCCTGCCAGACGCGCTCCAGCAACTGCGGGGCTGCGGGGTACAGGCGCACGCCGCCTGCCAGCTCGCGCCCGGCCCAGGCATCCCTCAGCACGGCGAAATTGCGCGCAAAGACTGCGCCGCGCTCGCTGCCTGTGACGCCGAAGGCCTCGAAGGACTCCGCCGTGCCGCCTGTGCCCAGGCCCACCTCGAGGCGGCCGTTCGAGAGCAGGTCCAGCACGGCCGCATCCTCGGCCACGCGCAGCGCGTTTTCCAGCGGCAGCGTGACCACGCCCGTGCCCAGGCGGATGCGCCGCGTGCGGGCCGCCACATGCGAGAGAAAGACAAAGGGTGAGGGCAGGCCGCCCTCGCTTTCGTGGAAATGATGCTGGGCGATCCAGGCCGAGTCGAAGCCCTGGGCTTCGGCATGGGCGATCTGCTCGGTGACCAGGCGGTAGCGTTCGCCGGCCGGTACCTCATCGAGCAGGCGGCTGAAGAAGCCCAGGCGCGGGGTCGGGCGCGCGCGAGCAAGAGTGTCAGGCGGGGTGGGGGACAAAATCAATGCTCCTTTTGCCGGGAATGGCGTCCATGAGTTCGCGCGTGTAGTCGCTGGTGGGGCGCAGGAACACGTCCTCGACGCTGCCCGCGTCCACCACCTTGCCTGCGCGCAGCACCGACACCGTGTCGGCGATCTGGCGCACCACGGCAAGGTCGTGCGAGATGAAGAGATAGCTCAGACCCAGGTCCTGCTGCAGCTGCGCGAGCAGGGCGAGGATCTGGGCCTGCACGGTCACGTCCAGGGCCGAGACGGCCTCGTCCAGCACCACCACCTCCGGTTGCAGCACCAGGGCGCGTGCAATCGCCACGCGCTGGCGCTGGCCGCCCGAGAGCGCATGCGGGCGCCGTTCGAGCACGGCGGCCGGCAGGCCCACGCGCTCGAGCATGTCAAGCACGCGCTGGCGGCGCTCCTGGGGCGGCAGCGGCTCGAAGTTGAGCAGCGGCTCCTCGATGATGTCGAAGACACGCTGGCGCGGGTCCAGCGAGCTGAACGGGTTCTGGTAGACCAGCTGAACCTTGCGCCGCAGCTGGCGCAGGGCCTCGCCGCGCAGGCCCGTGAGTTCGGCGCCGGCGATGCGGATGCGACCCGATGTAGGGCGTGCCAGGCCCACGATGTCGCGTATGGTCGTGGTCTTGCCCGAGCCCGATTCGCCGACGATGGCATGCGTGGAGCCCCGGCGCAGGCGCAGCGACACGCCGTCCACGGCGCGGAAAATGCCGCGCCCCTGGCTGGGGGCATGGAAGTCGTGAACCAGGTCCTCGACCTCGATGGCCCAGTCCTCGGTGGCAACCGCCGTCTCAGGCGGTGTGCGACGGGGGGCGGGCGTGAGCGAAGGTGCGTCCGACAGCAAGCGGCGTGTATAGGCGCTTTGCGGATGGCGCAGAAGCTCCAGTGTCGGGCCTTGTTCCTGGATGCGACCGCCCTGCATGACGATGAGGCGATGCGCGCGGTCGGCCGCTACGCCCAGGTCGTGGGTGACCAGCAGCACGGCGGTGCCGGTTTCGCGGCGCAGTTCGTCGATCAGATCCAGGATGCGCCGCTGTACCGTGACATCCAGCGCGCTGGTGGGCTCGTCGGCGATGATCAGCGCAGGCCGCAGCGCGATGGCGATGGCGATCAGCACGCGTTGGCGCATGCCGCCCGACAGCTCGTGCGGATACTGGCGCGCGTGCAGGGCGGGCTGGGACAGGCCCACGCGGGTCAGCAGGTCGATCACGCGCGCCTCGATGGCAGAGCGGTCGCGCAAGCCGTGAATGCGCAGGATTTCGCCGACCTGGTCGCCCACGGTGCGCACGGGGTTGAGCGAGGTGGTCGGATCCTGGGGCACCAGGCTGATCACGCGGCCGCGAATGTTGTTCCAGCGCGCAGCACTCCAGTCCGAGACCTCGGTGCCTTGCAGCCGGATGCTGCCTTGCTCGCGGCGCCCGTTGTCGGCGAGCAGCCCGATCACGGCCTGGGCCGTGGTGGTCTTGCCAGAGCCCGATTCACCGACCAGGGCCACGACCTCGCCGGGGGCCACGGAAAACGACAGGCCGTGGACCACGCGCTGTTCCCGGCCGCTGTGGTCGCGGTAGGCGATGACCAGGTCCTGGACTTCGAGCAGCGGGGCGGCGGCTGCGGCAGGGATTGCAGTGGCGGGGCGGTCTTGCAGCAGGGTGCTCATGCCGGCCTCCGCGCGAAGGAGGCGCCGATGCGGTTGGCGGCCAGAACCACGGCCACCACGACCAGGCCCGGCGCCGTGGTCAGCCACCAGGCGGTGGCGATGTAGTTGCGCCCTTCGGCGATCAGCAGGCCCCATTCGGGCGTGGGCGGCGGTGCGCCGTAGCCCAGAAAGCCCAGTGTGGAAATCGACAGGATGGCCGAGCCGAACTGCAGCGCGGCCAGGGCCACCACCGAGGTCAGCGAATTGGGCAGCACATGGCGCCACAGCACGGCCGCAAAGCGTCCGCCGCTGCCGAAGGCCGCCTCCACATAGTCCGAGCGGCGCACGCGTACCACCTCGGAGCGCACCAGGCGCGCGAAGCCGGCGACGGATGCCACCCCCACGGCGATGGCTGCATTGATGGTGCCAAAGCCCAGCAAGATGATGATGGTCAGCGACAGCAGCAGCGAGGGCACGGCCAGAAGCACGTCGACGAGGCGCATCAGCGCGTCATCGACGCGGCCGCCCGCTGCACCGGCCAGCAGGCCGATCAGCGTGCCCGCCACCAGGCCCACGGCCACGGCCAGGAAAGCGCCCGACAAGGAGTGCACGGAGCCATGCACTACGCGGGCCCAGAGATCACGCCCCAGCGCATCCGTGCCCAGCCAGTGCGCGAGGCCGGGCTCCAGCAGTTGCTGGCCGGCCTGGCCGACGACGGGGTTCTGATGGGCAAACCAGCCCGGAACCAGGGCCCACAGCGCGGCCGTGGCAATCACCAGCCAGGCCAGGGCCAGCGTGGGCGGCAGGCGCCTGAACCTTTGCAGATCGATCAGGACGGGGCGCAGGCTTTTTGCGGCCGGTGCCGGCGGGGGCGCCAGCCTGGGCGCTGCGGTGGAGGCGACGCCGGATGCCAGGGGCTTGGGAATGGCGGTCGAGACGGCGGTATTCATGCCCGGTTCTCCACAGAATGACGCAAACGAGGATCGAGCAGCGGGTAGAGCAGGTCCACGGCGAGGTTGATGAGCACGAAGGCGGCTGCCGAGACTACGACCACGGCCTGGAGCACGGCCGTGTCCTGGTTGCCCACGGCCTGCTGGGTCAGCGTTCCCAGGCCGTTGAGGCCGAACACGGCCTCGGTGACCACGGCGCCGGCCAGCAGCTCGCCGAACAGCACGCCGGCAATCGTCAAGGTCGGCAGCAAGGCATTGCGCGCCACATGGTGCAGCAGTACCCAGGCGCGAGAAGCGCCCTTGGCGCGCGCCACGGCCACGAAGGGCTGGGCCAGCGCGGTGTCGATATTGCGCAGCAGGATCTGGGCCAGTGGCGCCGAAATGGGGACGGCCAGCGTGAGAGTGGGAAGGACCAGGCCTTCCCAGGGGCCGGGATTGATGACGGGAATCCATCCCAGACGGAAGGACAGGACCTGGATCAGCATGATGCCCAGCCAGAAAACGGGCACGGAGACGAAGACCGAGGGCAGGGCTTGCAGGGCATTGCGCAGCCAGGCCAGCGGCGCGAGGCTGGCCGCAGCCGCCAGAGCGATGGCCAGCAGCGCCGCCGTGGAAAAGCCCAGGGCCGCCAGGCGCAGCGTGGGCGGCAGACTGGTGGCCAGGCCCTGGCTCACGGGCACGCCGGCCTGCAGCGAGTAGCCGAAATGGCCCGTGAGGAACTGAGCCAGCGTGTGCAGGTATTGCTGCCAGACGGGCTGGTCGGCGCCATAGGCGGCGCGGATGTCGGCGATTTCCTGCGGGCCCAGGCCCAGCTCGGGGTTCAGGAACTTGATCAGCACGGCATCGCCCGGCAGCAGCTGCAGCAGGATGAAAGAGGCCGTGAAAGCCGCCCACAGCACCAGGGCGGCCTGTGCGATGCGGCCAAGCAGATAGCGGCGTGGCATGGGTGCGCCTCCTTGGTCGCTCGCGCTCAGCGCTTGGCCAGCCAGGTGCTGTAGAAGCTGGGACGGCCCACGGCCTCGAAGCCCACCTCACGCACCCAGGTCGCACCCGCGAAGGCCTGGGGCTCCTCGAAGATCGGGATCACATAGGCCTGATCGATCAGATAGTTCTGCACCTCGCCGGTCAGCGCGAGACGCCGGTTGGCATCGGTCTCGGCCGCGATGGCATCGAACAGGCGGTTGAGCTTGCCGTCCTCGAAGGACTTGACCTTCTGGCTCACACCGCCTTTTTGCAGCAGCACATTGCGGTTGCTCGGGTAGTAATTGCTCTTGATCACGTCGGGATCGGCGCGGCCCACCATGCCCGGCAGCACGCCGGTCTTGTCGGGGTCCAGTGTGTCCACCGTGCGGCTGCCCGAGTCTCCGGCCAGCACATTGAGCTTGATGCCCAGCCTGGCCCATTGCTGGGCCACGAGCTGCAGTGTTTCCTTGTTCTGTGGCTGAGGCAGAGATTCGTAGGTCGAGAGCACGAAGTCCTGACCGTTCTTCTGGCGCAGGCCGTTGGCGCCCAGGCTCCAGCCGGCCTCGTCGAGCAATTGTCTGGCCCTGGCCTCGTCAAAGACCAGCTTGGCCGACAGGTCCACATAGCCGGCTGCCGTGGAGGCGATCACCGAACGTGCCTGCGGGTAGCGCGGCGAGAACAGGGTTTCGACGATCTCCTTGGTATTGGTGCCATGCAACAGGGCCTGGCGCACCTTGAGGTCGGCCACCAGGGCGTTGTCGGGACGGATGGCGATGCTGTTGTTCACGCCGCGCGTGGACGGCGCGTAGATGCTGAACTTCTGTTGCTCCACGCGCTTTTCGTCATAGGCCTGGACCTGGCGGATGAAGCCGGCCTGGCCGGCCAGCAGTGCGCCTATGCGCACGCTGTCCTCGGGTGTGACGATGAACTTGACTTCATCTAGGCGTGCGCGGCCCTGGTGGGCCAGCCTGGCGGGGCCCCAGGCGTAGTCCTGGCGTGCCTTGAGCACCAGCTCCTTGCCCAGGGTCTCGCTGGCCACCACGAAGGGGCCCGAACCTATGATGCGCGTGGCATCGCCAAGCTCCTCGAACGGACGATCCAGCGTGGCCGGCGAGACCAGGCCCGAGCCGATCACCGAAGTGCCCTGGAGAAAGCCCGGCGAGGGCTTTTTGAAGAAGAACTTCACGGTCAGCGGATCGACGACTTCGCTGCGCTCGTAATTGTTGATGACCTCGGAAACCGGTTGCTTGAGAGCCTTGTTGCCCAGGCCGTAGGTGTCGAAGTTGCGCGCCACGGCGGCCGCGTCCAGCGGCGATCCGTCCGAGAAGCTCACGCCGGAGCGCAGCTTGAAGCTGTACTCGGTGGCATCGGCGTTCACGGTCCAGGACTCGGCGATCCAGGGCTGGATTTCCAGCGTCTCGGGGTCCTGGTAGGTCAGCTTGTCCGTGATCTGGTTGAGCACGCCGCCGTTGGGATAAAAGCCGCCGGCAGGCGGATAGAGATTGGTGTGTGCCTGCTGTTCGAGGTAGACCAGGGTGCCGCCCTGGACCGGTTCCGCCGAGGCGCCAGCCTGGGCCGTGCCGGATTGTCTGGAGCAGCCGGCCAGCAGCATGCTGCCCGTCAGTACCGCCACTGCGGCCCATAGGGCGCGGCGTCGGGCCGGCTTGTTCACCGGCTGTTTTATCGATGGATCCGTCTGCGAAGGGAAAAACACGTTCATACCTCGTCGCCGCATGGCGTTGAAAACTCAGGTTCCGGACGCATCGCCGCAGCGACCGACCGGATTCATGGTTCTCATGCTATCGACGCCAAATATTCGTGTTCATATATTGAGTAGCATCGTTATGCGAAAAACAACTAAGCGGTGAGGGGCCGCATATTTGCAAAGCGCATAAGCGCAGACGAATTCCTTTGTTGGCCCGGCGCGCCGCTCTCACAACAATGGCCTGGCATTCCTCTATCGAAAGCCCGCTCATGAGCCATCTCAACGAATATCTTTCCGAAAAACGCGCGGCCGTGCTGGCGCGCAGCGCCGCCATCGAGGCGGGCACGGCCCAGGCCGCCAGGCTCAAGGCCAGCGTGCGTGCCGAGGGGCGCAGCGGCGTGCGTCGTCTGCGCATCCGCGAACACCAGATCATCAGCGACAGCCCGCCCGACTTCGCGGGCTACAACCTCGGCCCGAGCTCGCCCGAGCTGCAACTGGGCGTGCTGGGCACCTGCGTGACCCATATCTTTCTGATCCAGGCGGCCGAGCGCCAGGTGCCGCTGGAGAGCCTCGAAGTCGAGGTCACGGGCGTCATAGACCCGCGCGGCGGCAAGCCCGGCCATGAGGCGACGCCGATCTGGCCGCACGATATCGGCTATACCGTGCATATCGATTCGCCAGCCGGCCGCGCCGAGATCGATGCGCTGTTCGAGGCCGTGGAGCGAAGCTGCCCCATCCTCAACCTGCTGCGCAACCCCCAGTCCATCCGCGCCGAAGTGCGCCATACCGACTCCAGCGCGCCCGAGCGCCTGGCGGCCTGAGAACCTTTTGGAAAGACTTTTGCATGAGCCTGCCACTCGACCATATCGTCATCGCGGTCCAGGATCTGGAACGCACGATTGCCGACTACCAGTCCCTGGGTTTCAACGTGCTGCGCGGCGGCGAGCACCCGGGCCGCTCCACGCACAACGCCCTGGTGGTCTTTGCCGACGGCGCCTATTTCGAACTCATTGCCTGGCGTGCGCCAGCGCCCGAGGAGCGCTGGTGGCAGCAGCTGCAGCAGCACGGCGAGGGGCTGGTCGACTTCGCGCTGCTGCCCTCCGAGACCGGCGCCGTGGTGGCGGCGGCCCAGGCGCGCGGCCTGGACTATGAAGCGCCTTATGAGGGCGGACGTCTGCGTCCCGATGGAGAGCAGCTGCGCTGGCGCAATGCACGCGCCCACAGCCAGGATCTGCCGTTTCTGTGCGGCGACCTGACGCCGCGTGCCTTGCGCGTGCCCGAAGGCCAGGCCCGGGTGCATCCCAATGGCGTGACCGGCGTGGCGCGCCTGGAAGTAGCGGTGAAGGACCTGCAGGCCAGCCTGGCGCGCTGGCGGGCATTGCTCGGCGAAGGCGTGGATGTCAGCGCGCTGCGGGTCTCGGCCGACGGCAGCACGCAGCAGGTATCGCTGGGTCTGGGCACCACCGAGCTGGTGTTGGCGGCACCCGTACAGGCTGCAGGCCTCCTGGCCCAAAGACTGGCCACTCGCGGCGAAGGACCTTATGCGGTCGTGCTGTCGGTGCCGCAGCAGGCGGTAGCAGGGGAACTGGACGAAGTTGCCACCCACGGGGTGCGCATTGAACTGGCACTGCATTCCGGCAGCGAGCTGGAAACCGCCGCCGCCTAGGCCCAATAACAGGGGCGCTAGAATAGCGCCCCCGCTGACACCCATGCCCACTTCGGTGGGCGTTTTCGTTGCGGCCGCGACAGCCTTTGCGGGCCGACGCGGTGCAGCGCCGCCTTTCATGACCACAGCTCTCACGCCTGCCACTCTGGGCATCGATTTCGGAACCTCCAACTCTGCTGCTGCCTATCGCCTGCCTGGCAAGACCGCAACTTTGCTGCCTCTGGAAGGGGCTGCCACCGGCATGCCCACGGCGCTGTTCTTCAATACCGAAGAGCACAGCACGCATTTCGGCCGCGATGCCATGCAGCAGTATCTGGCAGGCGAGGAAGGGCGCCTGATGCGCTCGCTCAAAAGCCTGCTGGGCAGCAGCCTGTTGCTGGAAAAGACTGCGGTGCACGAGCAGCTCATCAGCTACCAGGACATCATCGCGATCTTTCTCAAGCGTGTGGCCGATCAGGCACGCCAGGCGCTGGACGGTCGTCTGCCCGAGCGTGTGGTGCTGGGGCGTCCCGTGCATTTTGTCGACGAACACCCGGAGCGAGACCGTCAGGCTCAGGATGCCCTGGCCGCTGCGGCGCGCGCCGCTGGCCTGGGCGAAGTCAGCTTTCAGCTGGAGCCGATTGCGGCGGCGCTGGATTACGAGCAGCGCCTGAGCGAGGAGCAACTGGTGCTGGTGGTCGATATCGGCGGTGGCACCTCGGACTTCACGGTGGTGCGTCTGGGTCCGCAACAGGCCGGGCATGCCGACCGCACCGAGGACATTCTGGCCACCACCGGCGTGCATATCGGAGGCACGGATTTCGACCATCGCCTCAACGTGGCCCAGGTCATGCCCCTGCTGGGCTACAAGCACATCGGCCCCAGCGGGCGCGAGGTGCCCAGCAGCGTGTTCTTCGATCTCTCCACCTGGCATCTGATCCAGTGGCTGTACACGGCCAAAGCCCTGGCTTCGGCGCGCGGTCTCAAGAGCGATTACAGCGATCCGCAGCTGCACCAGCGCCTGATGAAGGTGCTGGATTGGCGCGAAGGCCATAGGCTGGCCGATGCGGTGGAGCAGGCCAAGATTGCAGCTTCGCAAAGCCATGCGGCCTCGGCCATAGCGCTGGACTGGCTGGAGCAAGACCTGCCGGCGGCCATCTCCCCGGAGGTTCTGCAGGAGCAGTTGCAGGCCTTGCTGCTGCAGGTCGTTGAATGTGCGCAGGACTGTGTGCGCCAGGCCGGCGTCGCGGCGCCAGACGCCATCTATCTCACCGGCGGCTCGTCGGCCCTGCGTACCCTGCGCGATGCGCTGCGCGTCGCTTTCCCCGATGTGCCGCAGGTCGAAGGTGACCTGTTTGGTGGCGTGGCAACCGGTCTGGCCTACGCTTGAGTCGCAACCAGGCTTCCCCAAACGGGGGCTGCGGGGCAGCCCTTGCCAGGCGTCTCTGGTTTGTACCGCGCCCGGTTGATGTAGTTATTCCTCTTCGGCGGCCCGCTTGAGTTCCAGCGCCCGGTCGTAGAGCGTGTTGCGACTGGCCCCAGTGATTTCGGCGGCCAGTTTAACGGCCGTCTTGGTCGGCAACTCGGCCAGCAGCAGCTTGAGCACACGCTCGGCCTCGCCCGATTCCTGCTGCACTGCCACGGGGTGCAGCACGATGGCGAACTCGCCCTTGATGCGCTGCGGCGAGGCCTGCAGCCAGGCTGCCAGCTCGTGGGCCGGCATGCTGGCGATGTCTTCAAACTGCTTGGTGATCTCGCGCGCCAGCGTGACGCGACGCTCGCCCAGCAGGGCCAGAGCCTGGGCCAGCTCGATGATGCGGTGCGGTGCTTCCAGCAGCACGGTGCAACGCGGCTGGTCGGCCAGCTTCTGCACGGCGGCCAGTCGTTCGGCATTCTTGGTGGGCAGGAAGCCGGCAAACACAAAACCGCTTTCGCCCTGTGCCGGAGTGACGGCGCCGGCCACGCTGATGGCCGATGTCACGCTGCTGGCGCCGGGCAGCGGAATGCTGCGCAGACCCACGGTCTGCAGCGCCGCGCACAGGCGCGCGCCCGGGTCGCTGACGCCGGGAGTGCCGGCATCGCTGACATAGGCGATGCGCTGGCCTTGCTGCAGGCGCTCGATCACCTGCTGGGCGGCTTCTGCCTCGTTGTGCTGGTGCACGGCCAGCAACTGGTTGCCGGGTCGGTCCAGCCCGTAGCTGCGCAGCAGGCCCTGGGTGTGGCGCGTGTCTTCGCAGGCGATGCAGTCCACGATCTGCAGTACATGCAGCGAGCGCAGGCTGATATCGGCCAGATTGCCAATCGGCGTCGCCACCACATACAGGGCTCCCTGCGGATAATGCTGGGAAGCGGCCGCGTCATGTGCGGCAGTCAGTGCAGAGGCGAAAGAGGTAGTCAATGGATTTCCTTGGAAAGCGGCCCAAGCTGGCGCAAAGCACAACCGCACGCGGGCAACAGGCCGAGGATGCCGCGTTGGCCCATTTGCAGACGCGGGGCCTGAAGCTTGTCGAGCGCAATTATCGGACGCCGGGCCGTGGTGGCGGCGAAATCGATTTGATCCTGCGTGACCGCGACGGGTCTTTGGTGTTCGTCGAAGTCCGCAGCCGCAACACCGAGCGCTTCGGCGGTGCCGGCGGCAGCATCGGCCGCCTCAAGCAGCAGCGCATCGTGCTGGCCGCCAGATACTATCTGATGAGGCTTGCGGCAGCGCCGCCATGCCGCTTCGATGTGGTACTGGTTGACAGCTCCGGGAACCCGATGCGCATCGAGTGGCTCCAGGCGGCATTCGAGGCGCTTTAGTCGCCGCGTCATAGTTGTGCGCAACACTGATGCGCAAATAACGGTTTGCTACCAAAGAGATAACAGGTGGCGGGTATCATCGGGCCTCCATGCTAGAGCAACGAATTCAACAGCATTTCATCGACAGTGCCGACCTGAAGTACCAGGCCGCCCAGGCGCTGAGCCAACCTATTGCTTCCGCCGTACAGGCCATGCTGGCCTGTGTGACGGGCGGCGGCAAGGTGCTGGCCTGCGGTACGGGCGTTTCGGCCAGCGATGCCCAGTTATTTGCCTCCCTGTGCGTGACAGGGTTCGAGCGCGATCGTCCCGAGCTGGCGGCCGTGGCCCTGACTTCCGATGGCGGCCTGCTGGGCAGCGTGGGAGCCACGGGCTCGGGCGGCAATGCCAGCCAGTATCTGGCGCGTCAGGTGCGGGCGCTGGGGCAGCCCGGCGATCTGCTGCTGCTCATGTCGGTGACCGGCAACGACACGGCTGTGCTGGAGGCTCTTGAAGCCGCCCACGAGCGCGACATGATGGCCGTGGTGCTGACAGGCCGCACCGGCGGCAATCTGGCCACCGCCGTGCGCGAGACCGATGTACTGATCTGCGTGCCCCACGACCGTGCGGCGCGCGTGCGCGAAACCCATACCTTGATCCTGCACTGTCTGGCCGATGGTGTGGACTCTCAACTGCTTGGTGACCAGGAGATGCCTTTATGAAGTTGAAGTGGACCCGTGTTGCATGTGCGGCCCTGACTGTTGCCGCTCTGGGCGGTGCCTTGAGCGGTTGCGTGGCTCTGGTGGGCGGCGGTGCTGCCGTGGCGGGCATGTCGGCGGTGGACAGGCGTACCACCGGCACACAGGTTGAGGACCAGGGCATAGAGCTGCGTGCCGGCAATCGCATCAGCGAGGTGATGGGCGACAAGGCTCGCGTCAGCGCCACCAGCTACAACCGTGTGGTGTTGCTGACCGGCCAGGCAGGCAATGCGACGGACAAGGCGACCATCGAGAAGCTGGTGCGCGAACAATCCACCGTGCGTCAGGTCTATAACGAGATCGAGGTCGCGCCTTTCACGGCCACTCTGGGTCAGCGCTCCCAGGATTCTCTGATCACGACCAAGGTCAAGGCCAGTCTGGTCAACGCCAAGGACATTTCATCCTCGGCCATCAAGGTCGTGACCGAGAACAACGTGGTCTATCTGATGGGCATAGTTACGCCGCGTGAATCCAAGCGGGCTGCCGAGATCGCTCGTGGCGTCAACGATGTGAGCAAGGTTGTGCGCCTGTTTGAGGTCATCTCCGAAGATGAGCTGGCTGCAGCAACATCCAAGGCTGCCCCTGTGGTCGAGGATCGCTCCAGCATGAACTGAGGTGAGCGACGGTCACAAAAAAGCCGGACTCGAGTCCGGCTTTTTTCATGGCTCAGCGCAGGCGCTGGATCAGGCTGGAGGTATCCCAGCGATTGCCACCCATGGCCTGTACATCGGCATAGAACTGGTCCACCAGCGCGGTGACGGGCAGGCGTGCGCCATTGCGCTGGGCCTCGGCCAGCACCAGCCCCAGATCCTTGCGCATCCAGTCCACGGCAAAGCCGAAGTCGAACTTTCCCACGGCCATGGTCTTGCCGCGATTGTCCATTTGCCAGCTCTGGGCGGCTCCCTTGCCGATCACATCGAGGACTTTCTCAACGTCCAGGTCGGCACGAAGGCCAAAGGCGATGGCTTCGGACAGGCCCTGCACCACACTGGCCACGCAGATCTGATTGACCATCTTGGTCAGCTGACCGTTGCCGCAGGCGCCCATATAGGTGAAGGCGCGCGAGAAGGCATCGGCCACAGGGGCCACCTGGTCGAACACATCCTGATCGCCGCCGCACATGACGGTGAGCTGGCCGTTGACCGCCCCGGCCTGACCGCCCGATACAGGGGCATCGATAAAGTGCAGGCCGCGTTTGCGTGCTTCTGCATACAACTCGCGTGCCACCTGGGCCGAGGCCGTGGTGTGATCGACAAAGATGGCGCCAGGCTCCATGCCTGCAAAGGCGCCGTCGTCGCCCAGCACAATGGAGCGCAGGTCGTCGTCGTTGCCCACGCAGGAGAAGACCATGCGTGCGCCCTTGACGGCTTCGCGGGGCGTGGCCGCATGGCTGCCGCCTGGGAATTCCTCGGTCCAGGCTTCGGCCTTGGCAGCCGTGCGGTTGTAGACCGTGACCTGATGGCCAGCCGCAGCCAGGTGCCCGGCCATGGGATAGCCCATGACACCCAGGCCCAGAAAGGCCACGGGAGTGGAAGCGCAAGCAGCGTAGCTGCGGGAGGCGATGGTGGCTGTGCTCATGAAATCCTCTAAGACTTGGTGCGAAACAGTTCGATCATGGTAGCGCCGGAGTGCATGGCCGTGGCTGACAGCAGGGGCCTGGGCGGCCCGCCACGCAGCAAAACCCGCGCTCCTCCTGTGGGAAGAGATGCCAGCGCCTTGGGCTTAGACGATGGTCAGATGCTCGGTGCCGGCCGCCAGGTCCAGAGTCCGGGCACGCTGGCTGTTGAGCTTGATCTGCAGACGCAGGTCGTTGACCGAGTCTGCATTGCGCAGCGCGTCTTCATAGGTGATGAGATTGGACTCGAACAGGTCGAACAGCGCCTGGTCAAAGGTCTGCATGCCGATGTTGCGGCTTTTCTTCATGATCTCCTTGATCTCGACGACTTCGCCCTTGAAGATCAGGTCGGCGATCAGCGGCGAGTTGAGCATCACCTCGATGGCGGCGACACGGCCCTTGCTGTCCTGCTTGGGGATCAGGCGCTGGGAAATGATGGCCCGCAGATTCAGCGACACGTCCATCAGCAGTTGCGGACGGCGCTCTTCGGGGAAGAAGTTGACGATACGGTCCAGCGCCTGGTTGGCACTGTTGGCGTGCAGCGTGGCCAGACATAGATGCCCGGTTTCAGAGAACGCAATCGCGTGCTCCATGGTTTCGCGGTCACGGATTTCGCCCATCAGAATCACATCGGGCGCCTGGCGCAGCGTGTTCTTGAGCGCGGCTTCCCAGCTTTCAGTGTCCAGTCCCACCTCGCGTTGCGTGACCACGCAGTTCTTGTGCGGATGCACGAACTCCACGGGATCTTCCACGGTGATGATGTGGCCGAAGGAGTTTTCATTGCGCCAGTCCACCATGGCGGCCAGCGTGGTGGACTTGCCCGAGCCCGTCGCGCCGACCAGGATGCACAGGCCGCGCTTGGTCATGGTCACTTCCTTGAGCACCTGCGGCACGCCCAGGCCGTCAATCGTGGGCAGGGTGCTGGGAATGGTACGCAGCACCATGCCGACCTTGCCCTGCTGCATGAAGGCGTTGACACGGAAGCGCCCCACACCGGCAGGCGAGATGGCGAAGTTGCACTCCTTGGTGTGTTCGAAGTCTGCCACCTGCCTGTCGTTCATGATGGAACGCGCCAGGGCCAGCGTATGCAACTGGTTCAGCGGCTGGGGCGAGACCTTGGTGACTTTGCCGTCAATCTTGATGGCGGGCGGAAACTCTGCAGTGATGAACAGGTCGCTGCCGTTGCGGCTGACCATGAGCTTGAGCAGATCGTTGATGAATTTACTGGCCTGATCGCGTTCCATGATCGTTCCTTGAGGCAGCGTCAAAATTGGCAGAGCCCAAGTGAGAGACGCCGAGCAAGAGCCGCCTCGCGGCGAGGGCGTCGTCCCCCTGGGGGGAAGCGGCAAAGCCGCTCAGGGGGAGGCATCATCCAGGAAAATTCTCGGGAATCTTCGCCTTGCTGCGCGCTTCGGCAGGACTGATGAGGTTGCGGCGCACCAGATCGGTCAGGTTCTGGTCCAGAGTCTGCATGCCCATGTTCTGGCTGGTCTGAATGGTGGAGTACATCTGTGCCACCTTGGCTTCTCGGATCAGGTTTCGGATGGCGGGCGTGCCCAGCATGATCTCGTGTGCGGCCACACGGCCCTGGCCGTCCTTGGTCTTGCACAGCGTCTGCGAGATCACGGCCTGCAGCGACTCGGACAGCATGGCGCGCACCATTTCCTTTTCCTCGGCCGGGAAGACGTCGATGATACGGTCGATGGTCTTGGCGGCCGACGAGGTGTGCAGCGTGCCGAACACCAGGTGACCGGTTTCGGCCGCCGTCATGGCCAGACGGATGGTTTCCAGGTCCCGCATTTCGCCGACCAGGATCGCGTCCGGGTCTTCACGCAGCGCGGACTTCAGCGCTGCCGCAAACGACAGCGTCATGGGGCCGACTTCGCGCTGATTGATCAGGCATTTCTTGGACTCGTGCACGAACTCGATGGGGTCTTCCACCGTCAGGATGTGGCCGTACTCGGTCTCGTTGAGATAGTTGACCATGGCGGCCAGCGTGGTGGACTTGCCCGAACCCGTGGGACCGGTCACCAGCACCAGACCGCGCGGCTTCAGGGCCAGGTCGGCGAAGATCTTAGGGGCGTTGAGTTGCTCCAGTGTCAGGATCTTGCTGGGAATGGTACGGAACACGGCCGCCGCGCCGCGGTTCTGGTTGAAGGCATTGACACGAAACCGAGCCAGGCCTTCAATCTCGAACGAAAAGTCCACTTCCAGAAACTCTTCGTACTGCTTGCGCTGGGCATCGCTCATGATGTCGTAGACCATGGCGTGCACGGTCTTGTGGTCCAGCGGATCGATGTTGATGCGGCGCACATCGCCGTGGACGCGAATCATGGGGGGCAGACCTGCCGACAAATGCAAGTCCGAAGCCTTGTTCTTGACACTGAATGCCAGCAATTGCGTGATATCCACGGAGATCCCTCTCTGGTTTGATACTCTGGCGCCAATTATGACGACGATTGAAAACAATCTGGGGCAGATTCATGCCCGCATGGCAGCCGCTTGCGCCAGTGCAAGCCGGCCCGTAACATCGGTGCAACTGCTGGCCGTTTCCAAGACCTTTGGCGCGGATGCGGTGCGCGAGGCGGTGCTGGCCGGCCAGCGCAGCTTTGGCGAGAACTATATCCAGGAGGCCGTGGAGAAAATTGCCGCGGTGCGCGCCATGCAGCTGGCGGGCGGCGAAGCGCTGCAGTGGCATTGCATAGGCCCCATCCAGAGCAACAAGACGCGGCTGGTGGCCGAAAATTTCGACTGGGCTCAGACCGTGGACCGGCTCAAGATCGCCGAGCGCCTTTCGGCCCAGCGTCCGCATGGCATGGCACGGCTCAATGTCTGCATCCAGGTCAATGTGGATGGCGGCGCCACCAAGTCCGGCGTCATGGCCGAGCAAGCCCTGGAGCTGGCCCAAGCCATGGTGAAACTGCCCAATCTGCAGCTGCGCGGCATCATGAGCATTCCTGACGATGCCCCTGATTTCGAGGCGCAATGCGCAGTCCACAAAAAGGCCAGAGCTGTTTTTGAGTCCATCAAGGCCAGCGGTCTCGCGGGGCTGGAGCATTTCGACACGCTGTCCATGGGCATGACCGGCGATCTGGAAGCCGCCGTGGCAGCAGGCAGCACCATGGTGCGCGTGGGCAGCGGAGTGTTTGGGAAGCGGAGCTACACCCCCTGAGCGGCTGCGCCGCTTCCCCCTCTCTCTACGCGCTGCGCGCTAGGGGAGGGGACGACACCCTCGGTGCGGGGCGGCCCTTCCTTGGTGTCTCTGCGTTGGTCCGCGCTGGTATCAGACCGCTTAGGCCATGCCATACCGCACAGGAGATTGTGCTCAAGGTCGCTTCATCTGGCACTCCGTGGGTAGATCAAGCTGCTGGGCGGAATAGACGGCATCGGTTCTGAAGCCGTAGTTCGTGCCTTCCCAGCCGGTCTTGACCAGCTTGCCGTCCACGGGGGCGATGGTGTTGACGACCTGGGGCAGCAGCAACTGGTGGTCCTTGCCGCGCATCTTGACGGGGCCGAAGACGGTGTCCATGGACATGTCCTCCATGGCCTTGGCAATTTTCACGGGCTCGGTGGACTGGGCCTTGGCCATGGCAGCGGCCAGCATACGCGGCACAAGATCCATGCGCGGGGCCAGAAAGTCCTGGTTCATCCTGGCCTTGTACTCCCTGGCCCGGGCGTCGGCCTGGGCGCGGTCGGCCATGCCGGGGTGCCATTCCGCGACCCAGGTCACCTGGCCTATCTTTGCCTGGGAAATCGAGGTCACGGTGCCCGGAAAGCCGCCTGCGCTGTGGTTGAAGTAGCGCAGGTTGTAGCCCGAGTCGCCGGCGGACTTGAGCAGCAGAGCCAGGTCCTGGCCCCAGTTGCCGGTGATGACCGAATCGGTGCCGACTTCCTTGATCTTGGCCACATAGGGTGCAAAGTCCTTGATGCGGCCCATGGGGTGCAGGGTCTCGCCGACAAACTGGATATCCGGGCTTGCCTTGCCGACCATGCTGCGCCCGAAGCTGGCCCATTGCTTGCCATGGGCGTAGTCCTGGTTGAGCAGAAAGATTTTGCGGATCTCGGGCTGGGTCTTGATGTAGTTGGCAATGGCCTGCATGCGCATGGCAGTGTTGGCATCGAACATGAAATGCCAGAAGCTGCAGGACTTGCCGGTCAGCTCGGGATCGATGGAGCTGTGGTTGAGTATCAGCACCTCCTTGCCCGGGTTGCGCTGGTTGTAGCGCGATGCCGCCTGCACCAGCGCCGTGACCACCGATGAGCCCGAGCCCCCCGTCACCACCACGCGTGCGCCCTGATCAATGGCGGCCTGCAGCGCGCTCTGGCTCTCCTGGGCCGAGAGCTTGCTGTCGAACTGCAGCAGCTGGAACTTGGCGCCGTTGTAGAGGCCGCCCTTGGCATTCACGTCATCGACAGCGTAGAGCACATGGTTGCGCATGACTTCCCCCACATTGGCAAACGGGCCGGAGAGCGGGTCGATGAATGCAATCTTGAACGGCTCTGCCGTCTGGGCGGATACGGTGCCGGCACACAGGCTGGCAGCCAGCGCAAGGGCTGAGAAGCGAACTGACATGGTTTTGTCTCCAGGAGTTGGAATGGCGCCTTGGCCTTCGAGGCTCTCAGCTGGCGCTGTTGGTGGTGGATGAAGCGCTCTTGCGGCGCCTGGGGGGCGAAGGGTTCTGCGCTGCTGGCGCCGGTGCGGCTCTGGCCGCGCGTTTGCGCGCAGGGGCCGCAGCAGTGCGCAGGCCCAGTACGCGCGAGGCCAGATCGGTGAGCTCGACCACCATCTCGGCCGGGCCCAGCTTGCCGTCAGGCTGATACCAGTTGTAGAGAAAGCCGGGCAGACTGCAGGCCGCCTGGGCGGTAATGCGGGTGTCGCGGAAATCGAAATGCCCGCTGGCGCGGCCTTCGTCGAGCAGGGCGCAGAACTGCTTGTAGAACTGCTGGGCCACATTGCGCGATGCCTTGAGATAGGCGGGGCTGAAGGCCTGTGGCTCGCGGTAGGGGAAGAAGCCCGCAGGGTAGTGCGCAATGGTGGCAGCAATCAGACGCTGCAGGCCGTCAATGGCTTTTTCATGCGCGGGGCGCGGGTCGTCGGCTGCAAAGTCCAGCACCGTGAAGCAGGCCTCGGTCGGTGCCCAGCACAGGGTTTCGAAGATCTCCTGCTTGTTGCGGAAGTAGTAGTAGACAAAGGGCTTGGTCACGCCCAGCGCCTGCACGATCTGCTCGATGGTGGTGTTGGCATAGCCATAGCGGTCGAACAGGGCTTCGGCGGCCTTGAGAATGCGCTCGCGCTTCTCGTCGGAGCCGGCGGTGGGCAGGCGCTGGCGGCCGCGCGGCGCCACGGGCGCAGCCGGCTTTTTTTCGGTCTTTCTGGACGTGGCGGGCATGAGGGTTTGCGTGTGTCGCATTCGTTATACCAATGGGTAGCATTGTTCTACCGGCAGGTATACATTGACAAGACTCCGAGCAGCAGATTGCCCTAAGGCAATCCCTGAGAAAGCCCGCAAAGTGGCGCCGCTGCTCGGTCTACACGAGACACCCAGGAGACAACCATGGCTGAATCCGAAATCCTCATTCCCCTGCATGAGGCCTTGCGCCGCAATGCGCGCCAGCATCCCGAGCGTGATGCCTATATCTGGTACGGACAGCACATCAGCTGGCGCCAGGTGGATGAGGCCAGCGATGCCGTAGCCGCCCATCTGCAGCAACTGGGCGTGAAGCCGGGCGAACCCGTCGCCCTGTTCATGAACAACTGCCCGCAGTACATCGTTGCACACTACGCGGTGCAGAAGATCGGCGCCATAGTCTGCCCCTGCGGGCCGCTGAACAAGGAGCATGAACTCGAATATCAGCTCAATGATCTGCAGGCCAGGGTCATCATTGCGGCCGATGTGCTGCTGCCCGTGGTCGACAAGGTGCGCGGCAGCACGGAGCTGCTGCATGTGCTGGCCGTGCGCTACGGCGACTGGCTTCCCGCAGCGCCCACGCTGCCCCTTCCTGCAGAGCTGCAGGCCCCCGTGCAGCCGCTGCCCGGCAATGTGACGTCGTTCTGGGATCTCATGCACAGCGGCGCCAGGCCTTCACATGTCGAGGTGGACATGGACGAGGTGGCCCTGATGACCTATACCTCGGGCACCACCGGCCTGCCCAAGGGCGCCATGCTGAGCTTCGGCGCGGCCGCATACAAGACGGCCGGCGCGTCCCGGGTGACCGGGGTCAGCGCCGAGGACGTATTGCTGGCCGTGGCACCGCTCTATCACATCGCCGGCATGTCCATGGGGGTGAACATGCCCGTGCATTCGGGGGCGCCCTGCGTGCTGCTGCATCGCTTCGATCCACTGGCCGTGGCGCAGGCGCTGGAGCGCTATCGCGTCAGCTGGTGGTACAGCATCGCGCCCATGAATGTGGCGCTGATGCAGGTGCCCGGCGTGGAGAAGATGGATTTCAGCGCGCTGCGCCGCAACACCGTCACCAGCTTCGGCATCACCTATACCGAGGAACTGGCGAAGCAATGGCGCAGGTTCGCACCCAATGCCATCTCCAGCGAGGCGGCCTACGGCCTGTCAGAAACCCACACCATGGATACCTTTATGCCCGGCGATGCCATTCGTTGGGGCACGCATGGCAAGCCCGCGCCGGGCAACGAGATCCGGGTGATAGACCCGGAGACCGGCGCGCCGCTGGCCGCAGGCGAGGTGGGCGAGATCATCATTCGCGGCCCGGGCAACTTCAAGGGCTACTGGAACAAGCCCGAGGCCACGGCCAAGACGCTCAAGAACGGCTGGGTGCATACCGGCGACATGGGCAGGTTCGATGCCGACGGCTATCTGACCTTCATCGGCCGCTTCAAGGAAATGATCAAGGTTTCGGGCTACAGCGTGTTCCCCGAGGAGGTGGAGACGATTCTGATCAAGCATCCGGCCATCGCCCAGGCGGCCGTGATCGGTGTTGCCGACGCTCAGAAAGGCGAGGTCGTGCGCGCCTTCATCGTGCGCAAGCCCGGGCAGAGCCTGGAGGCGGACGGGCTGCTGGCCTGGAGCAAGGAAAACATGGCCAGCTACAAGGCGCCGCGCGAGGTGCGCTTCATCGATGCGCTACCGGCCACGGGCGCAGGAAAGGTGCTGCGCCGTTTGCTGCGAGATATTTCCTGATTTTTTGCATCAAGAGTGGTTGTGATCATTGATTGGTGCGCGCTAAAAGCTATTAAAACGAGAGTCCTATGTTCAAGAAAGTCCTGATCGCCAACCGCGGTGAAATCGCGCTGCGCATCATCCGAGCGCTGCAGGAGCTGGGCATTGCCAGCCTGGCGGTGTACGCCGCCGATGATGCGGCGGCCCCGCATGTGCAGGCCGCAGACGAGGCGCTGGCACTGGGCGCCAGCGGCCCGGCTGCCTATCTCGATGGCGCGCAGCTGCTGCGGATTGCCCAGCAGCACGGTTGCGATGCACTGCACCCGGGCTATGGCTTTCTCAGCGAGAACGCAGACTTTTCGGGCGCCTGTGCGGCAGCGGGGCTGCGCTTCATCGGCCCGACGCCTGAGCAACTGGCGCTGCTTGGCGACAAGGCCAGGGCCCGCGCGCTGGCGCAGCAATGCGGCGTGCCCCTGATGCCCGGCAGCACCGAGGCCGTGACGCTGGAGCAGGCCCAGCAGTTCTTTGCGCGCCAGCAGGCCGACGGAGCCAGCGGCATCATGATCAAGGCCATCGGCGGCGGCGGCGGGCGCGGCATGCGTGCGGTCACCGAGGCTGGCGAGGTGGCGGCCGCCTACCAGCGCTGCCGCAGTGAGGCCCAGGCAGCCTTTGGCGTGGATGGCGTCTATGTCGAGCGGCTGATGAGCGGCGCGCGCCATATCGAGATCCAGCTGCTGGGTGACGGCAGCGAATGGCCGATGGCGCTGGGCGAGCGCGAATGCACGCTGCAGCGGCGCTTTCAGAAGCTGGTGGAGATTGCGCCCAGCCCGAGCCTGACGCAGCCGCTGCGCGAGCGCATCACCGAGGACGCGCTGCGCATGGCAGCCAGGCTGCGCTACGAAAGCCTGGGCACATTCGAGTTCCTGGTCGATCTGCAATCCCAGTCCCTGCCCTATGTGTTCATCGAGGCCAACCCGCGCCTGCAGGTGGAGCACACGATTACCGAAGAAGTCTTTGGCGTCGATCTGGTGCAGGCCCAGATCCGCATCGCGGCGGGCGAGCATTTTGCCGACCTGGGCCTGAATGTGAATGCACGGCCCCGGCCGCGCGGCTATGCCATGCAGTGGCGCATCAATGCCGAAACCCTCGATGCCCAGGGTAACTCCCGCCCCGGCAGCGGCCGCATTGCCGAGCTGCACTGGCCGCAAGGCCCCGGCATACGCCTGGACAGCCATGCGCAGCAGGGTGCCAGCCCGTCGCCGCATTACGACACCTTGCTGGCCAAGCTCGTCGTGCACAGCAACGCGCCGCGTTTTGAGGATGTGCTGCGCCGCTCCCGGCGCGCGCTGGCCGACTGCCGCATCGTGGGCCTGGCCACCAATCTGCCGCTGCTGAAGGCCCTGGCGCAGCGGCCCGAGATGCAGGATCAGACCGTGCACACGCGCTGGCTGGAAGAGGTCCTGCCGCAGCTGGTGTATGCTGCAGAAAAGATAGCTTCAAGCGCAATTCATTCAAAGAATTCAGATGCTTTTGCTTCTGAAAGCAAGGTACTTCAAGCGCAGCAAGCTCCTGAAAATGCTGTGCTGGCCCCCATGCCAGCCAGGGTCGTGCAGTGGTCTGTTGCGGTGGGTGAGACGGTGGCCAAGGGCGCCGAGCTGGGCATTCTCGAAGCCATGAAGATGCAGCATGTGCTGTTCGCGCAGGCGGCGGGCCGGGTCCAGGCGCTGCTGGCGGAGGCCGGCAGCTATGTGGCGCAGGACCAGGCCTTGCTGGTGCTCGCGCCCGTTCAGGGCGATGCAGCGCATGCCGAGGTGGTGCCGCAGCGGCAGGACCCGGGCCACATCCGGGCCGATCTGCAGCGCGTCAGGGATCGCCATGGCTTCACGCTCGATGCAGCGCGGCCCGAGGCCATGGCCAGGCGCCATGCCCAGGGCAGCCGCAGCGCGCGCGAGAACATTGCCGATCTCTGCGATGAAGGCAGCTTCATCGAGTACGGCGCGCTGGCGATTGCCGCGCAGACACGCAGGCGCAGCCTCGACGATCTGGTGGCTAACACGCCGGCCGACGGCATGGTCACGGGCATGGGCTCCATCAATGCCGCGCAGTTCGGCGCGGAGCGGTCGCGCGCCGTGGTCATGTCCTATGACGCCACGGTGCTGGCGGGCACCCAGGGGGCGCGCAATCACGCCAAGACCGACCGCATGCTGGGCATCGCGCTGCAGCAGAAACTGCCCGTGGTGCTGTTTGCCGAAGGCGGCGGGGGCAGGCCCGGCGATACCGACACACCCGTGGTCGCGGGCCTGCATGTGCATACCTTCGCGGCCTATGCGGCGCTCTCGGGTCAGGTGCCCGTGGTGGGTATCACCCATGGCCGCTGCTTTGCGGGCAATGCGGCGCTGCTGGGTTGCAGCGATGTGATCATCGCCACGCGCAGCAGCAATATCGGCATGGGCGGACCGGCCATGATCGAGGGCGGCGGCCTGGGTGTCTTCCGTCCCGAGGAAGTCGGCCCCGCCAGCGTGCAGCATGCGAATGGCGTGATCGATATCCTGGTCGACGACGAGGCCCAGGCCGTGGCCGCGGCCAGGCACTATCTGTCCTTCTTCCAGGGGCGGGTCGAGCAATGGTCCGAGCCCGATCAGCGTCTGCTGCGCCAGGTCGTGCCCGAGAACCGCCTGCGTGCCTACGATACGCGCGCAGCCATGGCCGGGTTGGTGGACGAGGGCAGCCTGCTGATGCTGAGAACCGGCTTCGGCGCCGGCATCCACACGGCGCTGGCGCGCATCGAGGGGCGGCCCGTGGGACTGATAGCCAACAACCCGGGCCATCTGGGCGGCGCCATCGATGCCGATGCGGCCGACAAGGTGGCGCGTTTCATGCAGTTGTGCAATGCCCACGGCATCGCCATCGTCAGCCTGGTCGATACGCCCGGCTTCATGGTCGGGCCGGAGATCGAGAAAACCGCCCAGGTGCGCCATGTCAGCCGGCTGTTCGTCATGGCGGCCAAGCTGCGCGTCCCATACTTCAGCGTGGTGCTGCGCAAGGGCTATGGCCTGGGCGCCATGGGCATGACGGCGGGCAGCTTTCATGCGCCCATCTTCAATGTGGCCTGGCCCACGGGCGAGTTCGGCGCCATGGGCCTGGAAGGGGCTGTGCGGCTGGGCTTTCGCAAGGAGCTCGAAGCCCTGCCGGAGGGCGCGCAGCGCGAGGCGTTGTTCCAGAAGCTGCTGGCCCAGCAATACGCGCATGGCGAGGCCATGCACATGGCGGCCACGCTGGAAGTCGATGCCGTCATCGACCCTGCGGAGACCCGCGCCTGGCTGGTGCGCGGCCTGGCCGGTGCGCGACTGCGCGAGGAAGGCGGCCGCTTTGTGGACACATGGTAAACGCTGATGGGGGCATCGAGATTTCAGCGTTTAATCGGTTGAAATCTCCGATGTGCAAAGCGCTTGCAGCTCATGTTTTTGATATGAACTGCATACGCAAAACCATATTCCGGCTCATGCTAAGCTGAATGTCTTGCACCAGCGCCCCGGCGGCCCAACGTCTGCTCCGGGGTGTTTTTGACTGCCCAGTATTTGCGATTGGAGATATCCCATGCCCGGACTTTTGCCCGACGTTGATCCCGATGGCCTGCTCGAATTCTCGGTGGTCTACACCGATAGAGCGCTCAACCACATGTCCAAGAAGTTCGTGGGTGTGATGCAGGACATCCTGGGCATGCTCAAGGACGTCTATCACGCCAACACGGCCGTGCTGATTCCCGGCAGCGGCACCTTCGGCATGGAAGCCGTGGCGCGCCAGTTCGCCAATCGCGAGCGGGTGCTGATCGTGCGCAACGGCTGGTTCAGCTATCGCTGGACGCAGATCTTCGATGCCGATGCGGGCCTGGGTGGCGGCTCCGTGGTCTGCAAGGCGCGCAAGCAGGGCGAGGGCAGCCAGGATCCCTGGGCGCCATGCCCGGCAGCCGATGTGGCCGAGACCATTCGCGTGGAGCGTCCCAAAGTGGTGTTTGCCCCGCATGTAGAGACCGCCAGCGGCATCATGCTGCCCGATGAATACCTGCGTACCGTCGCCGACGCCGCGCACGAGGTTGGCGCGCTGTTCGTGCTGGACTGCGTGGCATCCGGCGCCATGTGGGTCGATATGGAAAAAACCGGCGTGGACGTGCTGATCTCGGCGCCGCAAAAGGGCTGGAGCAGCTCGCCTTGCTGCGCCATGGTCATGCTCTCGGCGCGCGCCCGCGAGGCCATAGAGCACACGCAGAGCTCCAGCTTCTCCTGCGACCTGAAGAAGTGGATGCAGATTGCCGAGGGCTACGAAAAAGGCCAGCACGCCTATCACACCACCATGCCCACGGACGCGCTGCTGCGCTTGCGCGACGTGATGCTGGAGACGCGCAAATACGGCTTTGCCAAGGTGCGCGAAGAACAGATGGAACTGGGTCGCAAGGTGCGCGAGCTGCTGCAGTTGCGCGGCTTCCCCAGCGTCGCGGCCGAGGGCTACAAGGCGCCTGGCGTGGTCGTGAGCTACACCACTGACGCGGAAATCCAGAGCGGCCGTGCCTTCCTCAAGGTGGGCTTGCAGACCGCCTCGGGCGTTCCGCTGCAATGCGATGAAGGCCCGGACTTCAAAACCTTCCGCATCGGCCTGTTCGGCCTGGACAAATGGCATGACTCGGATCGCTCCGTGGCGCATCTGTCCAAGGCACTGGACGATATCGGCATTGCCCGGACCTGAGTCAATGCAGCCGGCAGCATGGCTGCCATGACATCTTTTCGACCCGACTTCGTAATAAAGTCGGGTTTTGTTTATTCAGCGCATCCGATATGAAAAAAGCAGTCTCCGTGATCGGGTTTGTATTTGCTCTGGGCGCTGGCGCAGTGGTTCATGCTGCGCCAGTCACCACCGCCAGCGGGCTGATCTATGAAAGCCAGGTCGAAGGCAGCGGGCCCAGTCCCAAGGCGACGGACACCGTCAAGGTGCACTACCGCGGCTACTTTCCCGATACCGGCAAGGAGTTCGACAGCTCCTATGCACGCAAGCAGCCCATCGAGTTCCCGCTCACTGGCGTGATTCCCTGCTGGACCGAGGGCGTGCAGAAGATGAAAGTGGGCGGCAAGGCCAAGCTGACATGCCCTCCCGGCATAGCCTATGGCAGCCGTGGTGCAGGCCGTGCCGTTCCCCCCAATGCCACGCTGAACTTCGATGTGGAGCTGCTGGGCATCCAGGGCCGCTGATCAAGGCCTGTCGATCTCAAGCCGCTTGGCCAGGCGCTGCAGATTGGCTCGATCGAGCTGCAGCTCGCGCGCTGCGGCGGCCCAGCTGCCCCGGTGACGGGCCAGGCTGGAGCTGACCAGCTGGCGTTCATAGGCGCTGACGGCGGCGCGCAGACCGGCCTCGGGCGCAGCCGCCGGTGTGGCCGGGTCCATTGGGGCTGTAGCCTGTGCGGCGGCAGGCGCCTCGGCCCGCTCCCAGAGATCGGCAAGTCCCAGGGTCACGATGCGCAGCCTGGTTCCCGCGCGGCTGGCGCTGCCGTCATTGCGGCTCAGGGCCCTGAGCACGGCGCGGCTGATGCAGTGCTCGAGCTCGCGCACATTGCCGGGCCAGCTGCGATTGAGCAAGGCCGCCTGTGCGGCCGCATCCAGGCGCAGGCCGCCCAGCCTGAGCCTGGAGCGGTTCTCCTCGAGGAAATAGCCCGCCAACTGCAGCACGTCGCTGTCGCGCTCTCGCAGCGGCGGCACGGCGAGCGGATAGACATTGAGGCGGTGATAGAAGTCCGCGCGCATGCGCCCGGCGTGGACTTCCGCAGCCAGGTCACGGTTGGTGGCGGCGATCACGCGCACATCCACATGGTGCTCCCGGTCCGAGCCCAGGCGCTGCAGCTGGCCGCTTTGCAGCACGCGCAGCAGCTTGGCCTGCACGGGCAGCGACAGTTCGCCGACCTCGTCCAGGAACAGCGTGCCCTGATGTGCCTGTTCGAACTTGCCACTGCGCTCGCTCAGTGCTCCCGTGAAGGCCCCGCGCACATGGCCGAACAGCTCGCTCTCGACCAGGTTGTCGGGCAGGGCCGCGCAGTTGATGCTGATCATGGGCTTGTCGGCACGGCCCGACTGCGCATGCACGGCCTGGGCCACCAGCTCCTTGCCGGTGCCGGTTTCGCCGGTGACGAGCACGCAAAGATCGCTGGCTGCGACCAGGGCAATGTCTTTCTGCAGCTGGCGCATGACGGGGCTTGCGCCCTGCAGTCCGCGCTCCTGCGGCGCGGCGGGACTGGCCGAGCCGGTGGCGCCGCGCGCGAGCTGGGACAGCAGGTGCACGCGCTCGGCCGTGGCCACGGTGGCTGCGGCCAGATTGCTGAAGGCCTGCAGCATGGCCAGCGCCGCGGGGTCGGCGAACCGGCCCGGCTCCAGTGCGTCCAGCGTCAGCAGACCCCAGGGCAGGCCGCCCAGCTGCAGCACGCAGCCCATGCAGTCATGCACATGCAGCTCGCTGATGGCCTGGCCTTTGTGCGCCACCAGCCCGTCATAGGGATCGGGCAGGGGACTGTCGGGTTCAAAGCGCATGGCCTGGCCGGCCGCCAGCAACTGGGCAAAGCGCGGATGCTCGCCCAGGCGAAAGCGCCGGCCCAGCGTGTCCGGCATCAGGCCGTCGATTGCCATGGGGCGCAGCCATTCGCCTTCGAGCTTCAGCAGGGCTACGGCATCGGCGGGCAACAGGTTGCGCAGTGCGGCCAGCAGACGGCGCAGACGTTCGCGCTCGGACAGGTCCTGGGCCAGATCGGCGATCAGCGGGCTGACGGCGTTAAGAATGTGAGATGTTGTCATAACGACATCGGATGGTGTCAATGAGACAGCAATTGATGGATGTCATATTGACGCATGTTTTTGCAAGCCATTGTTCTGCAATGGTCTTGTTGCTGGCACGCCGTTTGCATTTATCTGCTCAAGCCTTGCAGCTGGCAAGGCAGCAACCAGGAGATTTGCATGCTTACCGAACGTCAACGCGAGATCGTCAAGGCCACCGTACCGCTGCTGGAAACCGGCGGCGAGGCCCTGATCACGCATTTCTACCAGACCATGCTGGGTGAGTATCCCGAGGTGCGCCCGCTGTTCAACCAGGCGCACCAGCAAAGCGGTGCTCAGCCGCGAGCATTGGCACATAGCGTGCTGATGTATGCCAAGAACATCGACCGACTGGAAAACCTGGGCAATCTGCCTGCGCAAATCATCAACAAGCATGTGGCGCTGCAGGTACAGGCCGAGCATTACCCCATCGTCGGTGCCTGCCTGCTGCGCGCCATTCGCGAGGTGCTGGGGGCAGAGATCGCCACGGATGAGGTGATCGCCGCCTGGGCCGCCGCCTATCAGCAGCTGGCCGATATCCTGATCGGTGCGGAGCGCGCGGTGTACGAGCAGACTGCGGCAGCCGAAGGCGGCTGGCGTGGTGCGCGTGCCTTCAAGCTGGTGCGCAAAGAGGCCGAAAGCGCCGAGATCACGTCCTTCTATCTGGAACCCGTGGACGGCGGCGCGGTGATTGCCCATCAGCCAGGCCAGTACATCGGCCTGCGCGTGGTAGTCGACGGCCTGGAGCAGCGCCGCAACTACTCGCTGTCGGCGCCTGCCAACGGCAAGAGCTATCGCATCAGCGTCAAGCGCGAGGCCGGCGGCAAGGTCTCCAACCATTTGCACGACCAGCTGCACGTGGGCGATACGCTGGAGCTGTTCCCGCCTGCCGGCCATTTCACCTTGCAGGCCAATGCCAAGCCCCTGGTGCTGATCAGCGGCGGTGTGGGCATCACGCCCACGCTGCCCATGCTGCAGGCCGCGCTGCCCACGGGGCGCGAGATCACCTTCATCCACTGCGCGCGTGATCGCGGCGTGCATGCCTTCCGCGAGAAGATCGATGCGCTGGCTAACAGCCACGAGCAGCTCACACGCCGCTATTGCTACGACCAGGCGGACGCGGGCGACGAGGTCGATGCCCAGGGCCTGCTGAGCACCGACCGACTGGCCCAGTGGCTGCCTGAGTCACGCGATGCCGATGTCTACTTCCTGGGCCCGCGCGGCTTCATGCGCAGCGTCAAGCAGTCGCTGCGCGAGCTGGGCGTGCCCGAGGCCCAGGTGCACTATGAGTTCTTCGGTCCTGCGGAAGCGCTGGCTTGAGCGAGCTGAATGCTATTGAATAAATAGCTTTATGCGCTTGGTGTGAAAGGGGTAGAGGCTGAAAAGGCTTGAACTCAAGTCTTCAGTCTCTTCCATGCACTATGGTGTGAATGATTTCCCTGCCATCCAGGATGCGGCTGACACCATTGAACCAGCGGCAGTCGGCGTGGATGTTGGCGTAGTGATCCATCCAATCCAGCGTGATGGGTGAAATGCAGACCAGACGCTGGCTCTGCAGACCAGCATCAAACACTTGTGCGCGGAACTGGCTCAGGTTGGCGGGGCAATCCATCTCTTGAGCAAAGCACTGCCATGCAGCATGCAAAGCCGTGGCGTCTGCTGTGCGCAATCGTGTTTCAGACTCGGAGGCTTCCGCGGGACTGGTTTGCCAGTCGCTGATTTGCCCCTGCTGCAAGGTGGCCTTGACGCAGTGCCCTGCATCGCCGAAGACCAGCGCTTGAGCATCGCTCAGGCTGTGTACATAGAGTCTGTTGGACTCTGGCACTTCTGCGGCAAAGCGTTGCAGCAGCGGTATGTCCATCCCTAAAACGAAGCTGCTGCAAAGCGCGGGCTGTACAGCGATGGCTTCGGGTCGCAGCACCTGCTGCACCCAGGTTTGCCAAGGCAGCGGAAGCCCGGGCATCAACCATCCCAGCTCGCCCTCCGTGATTCTGTGTCGCAGCCCGGCCTCTTGCCTTTGTCCATCGGCGATCTGGCTGCGAGAGTATGGCCGCACGGCATTCAGCTCACGCTTGAGCTGGCGCTTGTTCAGGCGTTGTGCGGCCACGGGGACTGGGTTTAGCGGTAATACGCCTCGACCGTACCCTTGATCTTGATCAACAGGGGCTTGCCCTTGCGGTCCAGGGTCTTGCCGGCGGGCACCTTGACCCAGCCCTCGCTCACGCAGTATTCCTCGACGTCAAAGCGGTCCTTGCCGTTGAAGCGGATGCCGATGTCGTGCTCGAACACGGCGGCCACATGGTGAGGGCTGCGAGGGTCGATGGACAGGTGATCGGGCAGTTCGGGGCGTTGTATGTCGGTCATATCGTGCGGATCCAAAAACGCCTATTGTCCTCTGCTTTGCTGGCTAGTCAGGTGAGCTCATGCCATGAGTCCCTGCTTTTCTTCCTTCGTGAAAACAAGCTGTTGGACTACTTTTGGCAATTCCTGGGGTTATTGACTGCCGCAAATGTTACCTGTGCGTGCGCCAGATGGCTGGTTCGGTTTTACATGTCTGCATGCAGTTTCCGCAGAGTCGCTGCTCATGTGTGTCGATGGTGACTTTTTGTGTCGGTTTGCGTTGTCACCCCGAGAGGCCCAAGGGAAGTTCGGGTTGATGAAAACCCGAATTGATAAGGCAGGAACAGCGTGAATGTCCAACTCTGTATGTGGATGTAGCGTAACGGCTGTACAGCCTGTTTGTTTGCCAAAGGCAACTTGGTTTTCAAAGTTTAAAAGCTATGAAAACGGTAGTCGAAGCTTCACTTCCAAACCGAAAAATGAGCTCTCCGAAACAGCGCCCCGAGCTTGTGCAGCCCGGCGCGCGCAACAAAGGAGAGTCTGATGGATACAGCCATCCGCACCAAGGCAGGCTTGGTTTTTCTGGGACCACTCACCACAGCCGTCCCTGAGTCAGAGCGATCTGTCTCCTATCAGGATCTGGATGCGCTGATGCACTCCGGTGTACAGCCGCAGGGCATTTATCTGCGTGCCGTGCCGCACCAGGTCTGGCGCAAATGGCTCAATCGCACCCGCCAGAGCGACTGGTGGAGCCTGCCGGTCTTTGCGGAACCGGCGCTGCGCGACGCGCAGCCGTACGTGGATGCGCTGTGCAGCGTGGAGCGGGCACACGAAATCACCGAGGGCATGGCCTTGCGCCGCCAGATGCTGCCCGATCCTGGCGATGTGCTGGGGCTGGAGGAGCGTCTGCTGTACTTCCTCTACGAACGCGGGCCGCAGACGGGCTTTCGGCCGCTGCTCGACCGCGACAGCGACCAGCTCTACCGCTATCCGGTCGCGGAGCAACTGGCCTGCGCACAGGAGAGCGTGTCCCAGGCGCTGGAGGAGCTGCGCCGCCGCGGGCTGCTGCGCTCCGAGGGGCTGGTGGACCGCACCCGGCTGTGCTCGGGTTGCGGCTCCGCGCACATCCATTTCGTGGACGTATGTCCGCATTGCCAGAGCCTGGACATCCGACGCGAGTCAATGCTGCACTGCTTTGCCTGCGGCCATGTCGGCGCCGAATCGCAGTTCGTTGAAGGCGGTGCGCTGGACTGCCCCAAATGCCATGTGCATTTGCGTCACATCGGCGTGGACTACGACAAGCCGCTGGCCCAGTACCACTGCCGCAGCTGCCAGCGCTCATCGGTCGATTCCATGGTCCAGGCGCGCTGCCTGGACTGTGCGCGCACGAGCACGCCCGACGAGCTGGAGGTGCGTGAAGTCGCCACGCTGATGCTGAGCGCCAGTGGGCGTCAGGCTGTGCGCAATGGCGGAGTGGGCGAGGCCTACCCGCCGCTGAAGGCGCGCAACTATGTGGACCCGCAGGGGTTCAAGCGCATGTTGGGCTGGGCCAGCGACATCCAGGCGCGAAACCCGCAGTTCAGCTTCCACCTGATGCGCATGGAGCTCGAGCACAAGGGGCTACCGGCGCAGCAACTCAGCCCCTGGCAGATCACCGAGCTGCTGGACGAACTCGCCGTGCGCCTGAACGCCCAGCTGCGCGAGTCCGACCTGATTACCCGCGTGGATGAGCACAGCCTGTGGGTGATCCTGCCATACACGATGCCGCAGGGCCTGCAAAGCCGCATCGAGAAAACCATGGAAAAGCTGGCCGAGGAAGAGGGTGAAGCCAAGCGCCTGGCCCTGTCGGTGCACCTGCGTAGCATGGAAGTCAAGGCCATGAACGACGGCAGCGAAGCACCGTCCGCGAGCAATCTGATGCGGAAGATGCAGGCCGACACGCTGCAAGAGGCCTGACCATGTGGCAGCAGTTTGTGGAATCTTTCTTGCTGCTGGCGCACAGCTTCAGCACGCGGGGCGCATGGGATCAGGCATTCAACCTGTTCCCGTTCATCGTCCTGCTGGAGCTGCCGTTCTATGTGCTGGTCGTCGGCGGGATGCTGCGCTACGGGTTGCGCCATTGGCGTGTTCCGGTCCGGCGCCTGCAATACCCGTCCGTGTCCTGCCTGATCACCTGTTATTCCGAAGGCGATGATGTGCGCAAGACCATCAGCTCCTTGGTGAATCAGCGCTATGCGGGGCGCATCCAGATCATTCCGATCATCGACGGAGCTATCAAGAACAGCGACACGCTGCATGCGGCACTGTCCGAGGCCAAACGCTGGGAAGGTACCGAGGGGCGGCGCGAAGTCACCGTGCTGCCCAAGTGGCAGCGCGGCGGCCGGGTGTCTTCGCTGAATGCGGGGCTGACGCTGGCCACGGGCGACGTGGTGATGGCACTGGACGGCGATACCTCGTTCGACAACGACATGGTGGAGAACGCCACACGCCACTTCGACGATCCACTGGTGGCGGGGGTTGCGGGCAATCTGCGTGTGCGCAACCAGGGCAGAAACCTGGTGACCAAGATGCAGGGGCTGGAATACATGCTCTCCATCAGCGGTGGCAAAACGGGCCTGTCCGAGTTCAACATCGTCAACAACATCTCGGGTGCCTTTGGAGTGTTCCGGACTTCGCTGGTCCGGCACCTTGGCGGTTGGGACGCGGGGACGGCGGAGGACCTGGACATGACGCTGCGCATCAAGCAGTACTTCGGCCGCTACAGCGGCATGCGCATCAAGTTCGAGCCGCATGCCATGGGGCATACCGACGCACCGGAATCCTGGCGCGTGTTCTTCAAGCAGCGCTTGCGCTGGGACGGGGACATGTACTACCTGTTCGTGCGCAAGTACCGTTTCAACCTGCGGCCTTCGTTGCTGGGGTGGCCGAACTTCCTTTTCACCCTTATCAACGGCCTGCTCATGCAGCTGGTGCTGCCCTATCTGATCGTGGGATCGCTGGCAATGCTGCTGTTCATCCAGCCGCTGGGCATCGTGCTGGGCACGCTGGCTTTCGTCTACCTGGGCTATCTGCTGTTGCTATTGGCCTACTACCTGGTCTATCTGGCCACGGTGTCGGAGCGCATCCGGTTGGACCTGTCCTATCTGCCGTACCTGCCGCTGTTTCCTCTCTTTGCCTTCGTGACCCGGGTGCACAGCGGCTACGCCATCCTGGTGGAAGCGCTGACCCATTCGCACCTGGACTCGTCCATGGCGCCCAATTGGGTGCTGCGCAAGAACAAATTCTAAAAACCAACGCATGAAACCATTTCCCCTTCACTACCTGCCGGGTGGGCCGCACCGCGTCCGTGCCCTGAGCGGCCTGATAGGCGTCAGCCTGCTGGCTTCCATGCTGGGAACAAGCGCGAGCGCGCAGACTGCCACTGCCGTATCCGCAGCGTCTGAGGCGCGTGCTCCTGTCGCTTCCGCCGACACGGGCCAGCCCTGGAGCTGGGCCGACCTGCAGGCCTGGAGCGCGGAGCAGGGGCCAGCCGTGCGGCTGGCGCGCCTCAAGGAGCATGTGGCCGGCAGCAACCTCAAGCTGGTCGAGTCGGACAACGGTGCACGGCTTATCGCGGCTGCCGGCCTGGCACGCGCCAAGGAGCCGGTGACGGATACCCTGAACCGCAACTACAGCCGCCTGTCGGGGCAGGCTGGTCTGCGCTGGAGTTTTCTGGGCGCCGAGGAAGCACGCCGGCGCAATGTGCAGGAGGCCAGGACCGAGCAACTGAGCAGTACCGCGCAGACCCAGCTGCTGCAGGCCCAGGCCGTGACGGAGCTGGGACGGCTGTATGTGCGCTATCTGCGCAGCCAGCAGCGCGAGCAGGTAGCACGGGCCTATCTGTCCACGCGCTCCCAGATCGAGGGCAGGCTGCAGGAGCGCGTGGCTGGCGGCCACATGCTGCGCTCTGAAGGGCTGGACCTGCAGGGCTACTACGAAGCCGCGCAGAATCGCGTGGCCAAGGAGAAGGAAGTGCAGCGCGCAGCCTTGCAGCAAATGGGCTTTTTGACCGGCCGCCGTCTGCGCGCCCAGTCGGTGCCGGCTCTGGCCCTGCCGCAGACCTGCATGAATCCGGCCATGCTGCAGGATGCGCTCAACACGCATCCCGCGCTGGAATCTGCACGCTATGCGATGGAAGGATTGCGGGAGCAGGCCCGGCACACGCGCTATGGCGGAGTGACGGGCGGCGTGCAACTGAGCCAGAGCCTGAGCAAGGATTTCGGCGGCAGCCCCGGCCATGCGACGGCCGTGGCGGTGGATGTGTCCATCCCCCTGCAATGGCGCAGTCAGAAGGATGCGATGGCGGCCAAACTGCAGGGCCAGTATGACGAGGCGGCCGAGCAATACGCGCAGACCCAGGGCAAGCTGCAGCTGGAGCAGCAGACCGTGCTGGAGCAGTACAGGTTGAGCCAGGTCGAACTCAAGAGCAGGGCCCAGCGCTATGCAGCGGCCACCGAAGGGCTGCGTGTGGCGCAGCTGCGCGCGCCCAGCCTCGGCGGTGACGGCATGGTGCAGGCCATCAAGGCAGACAACGGCCGCTACGAGGCGGCGGTGCGCTATATCAGCGCCGCCGAAGAAGAGGATCTGGCGGCCATGGACATGCTGTATTACACGCGTGGTTGCAGCTTGCAGGTGCGTAGCGACGACCCGCTGCAGGCTGCGGTGCTGCAGCGTACTGGTGCCGCAGCTTCCGCAGTGGGTGCTGACGGACTGGTAGCAGTGGCGCAGCAGACCAGGCTCAGCGAGGAAGCGGGCGTTGCCAAACCCGCTGCAGCCGCTGCAGCAGCCGCACCTGCGGGAACCGGCTGGTATGCATGGAAAGGCTGGCAATGGGTGCAGCAGCCGGCCCGCATCGACCAGCTGCCGCAAGGCACGCAGCGCCTTCTGGTGTCGTTCACCGAAGAGCAGTTGCAGCGCCTGGCGGCCGACGAGCAGGCTCGCCAGGGACTGGAGCAGCTGGCGCAGCGTGCGCGCCAGCGCGGCATCCGGCTGGAGCTGCTGCTGGGCGAGCCGACCTGGGTGCTGCCCAAGGGGCGCGGCAACATGCTGGCGCTGCTGCAGAAGGTGCAATCCATGCCGTTCGGCATGGTCCACCTGGATCTGGAGCGCAGCCAATTGCCCGAGGTACAGCAAAAGGACTGGGGCCGCAATGTGCTCGACAGCCTGCAGGAGGCGGTGGCCCAAAGCCGCCTGCCGGTCTCGCTGACGACCCACCACCGCGAACTGCGCGAACCCGGCTTTCTACAGGCCCTGCAGAAGGCCGGTGTCAAGGAAGTCGTGCCCATGATCTACAGCGCCAATGCGCAGAGCACGGTGAACGCGATCAAGCAGCTGCCGCCCATGCCTCAGGGGCTGGACCTGGCCGTGGCGCAAAGCATTGAAAAGGAATTGCCCTCGGAAGAGAGCTTGTTTCGCATAGGCAGGCGCCAGGCACTGGTTCATTGGCAGGGCGTGGCACAAGCGCTGCGGACGGTGCCCGGTTTCAAAGGCGTCGTCGTGCAGTCCTGGGAAGACTATATGGAGGCTCAACCGTGAAGATCCAATTCAATGCTCCGCCGGCTTCGGCGGAAGTCAGCAATGGCATTCCCGTCAAGTACGACAACGTCAAGCGCAAGGTGCCGCGCTGGCGCTGGTATCTGGTGCTGGGCATTGTGCTGCTGATACCCTTGTACTTTGTCTACAAAACCGTGAGCAGTACGGTGCTGCGGGCTTCGCCCGGCATGGTGGTCATCGACCAGGTCGTGGTGCGTGCACCGATCACGGGCCAGGTGGAGCAAGTCGCCCCGGAGGGGCAGGCCACTGAGCAGGGCGAGCGCGTGCTGCGTGTGGTGCAAAAGCAGGTGCCCACGCCAGCGGCCGGTACGGTGCAGGCTGCCGACGTGGTGGCCAGTTCCGCGGACCATACCTATGCGATGCAGCGCCAGGATCTGCAGGGCCAGCAAAAGGCCTTGCAGTCCAGTCTGCAGGCCGTGCAGGGCCGCATGTCTCTGATGCAGGATCGCGTGCGGCAGATTGATGAGCTGTTCCGCCAGGGCGCGGCCACGCGCCAGGAAGTGGACGCAGCACGCCTGCAGATGCTGCAGGCACAGGCCGAGGTTGGCCGCGCCCAGCGCGAAATCCTGGTCGCCAGCCAGCAGCAGAGCGCCCTGTATCTGCAGGCGGCCAAGGATGCTGCGGCCACGCGTCAGGCTGTCGGTCTGGCACAGGCCGGCAACATCACGCCGGTTGCGGATCTGATGGCGCCCGTGCCCTCGCAGGTGGTGCGCAGCTTCGTCAAGGCCGGCGAATGGGTGGTGGCCGGAGACGAGCTGATGGTGCTGCAGACGCGCAAGGCGCCCTGGGTCCAGGCCTATCTGACGCCCCAGCACCTGAGGTACGCGCGCAAGGGCCAGAAGGCCACGCTGGTCTTTCTGGACGGGCAGAAGGTGCCGGCCGAGGTCGATGAGGTCTTCTCGGAAACCCAGCGTGTCCCGGCCGAGCGCGTGGGCCCGATGGAGTCGCAAAGCGCCGCGGTGGTGGTCAAGCTGCGTCCGCTGCAGGCCCTGCCTGCCGAGCACCGCGTCAACCGCCTGCCCATTGATGTGCGCTTTGAGAGAAGCTGGTGGCCCTGGAGCCAGGACCCTCGGCTTGCTGATTTCACGGCAAACGTCAAGGTCGGCTGACCCGTCCGATGCTGGCGGCAGCCCTGGGCTGCAGACGAGCGGGCCGAGAGGCCGTATGCTCTAGCGCATGCTCACGTCTGAACAACGTCGCTCGCTGCAGCAGGCCAAGCGCATGCCGCTGGTTCTGCTGCTGCTGGTGGCCGCAGGTTTCATTGCCACTGCGCTGGCCGGCTCGCGCTGGGCCATAGAGGGGCAGGCCGTGCCTTTATGGCTGGTCTGTCTGCGCGGCATTTGCGAGGCGGCGATGGTCGGGGCGCTGGCCGACTGGTTTGCCGTGACGGCCCTGTTTCGTCATATTCCGCTGCCGCTGGTGGGGCGGCACACGGCCATCATCTCGCGCAACAAGGATCGCATAGGCCGCAACCTGGCCACTTTCGTGCGCGACAAGTTTCTCGACGCGCCCTCGCTGGTGGCGCTGATCGAGCGCAACAATCCGGCCCAGGCGCTGGCGGACTGGCTGACGGCTCCGGCCAACAGCCAGCTGCTGGGCAGGCAGGTGGCGCGACTGGCGCTGGCCGCGCTGGAGATGGTGCAGGACAAGCAGGTAGAGAAGTTTCTGACCCAGTCGCTCAAGGCCGTGATGCAGCATGTGGATCTGTCGCGCGCGGCGGCATCGCTGCTGTCGGGGCTGACGGCGGGCGGGCGCCATCAGGAGGTGCTCGACGATGTGCTGGCGCGCATCAGCCGCGTGCTGCGCCAGGAGCAGACCCATGTGCTGATCGCGCAGACCATCGTGATCTGGCTCAAGCGCGAGCACCCGATCAAGGAAAAAATGCTGCCTACGGACTGGCTCAGCGACAAGGGCGCCAGTCTGATCGCCAGCGCTCTGGACAGCCTGCTGCAGGACGTGGCCCAGAACCCCGGCCACCGTCTGCGCGAGGCCTTCGACAGCTCCATACAGCGCCTGATCGACGGTCTGCAGAACGACCCGGTCTACGCCGAGAGAGTAGAAAAACTGCGCAACTATCTGCTGCATGACGAGAAGCTGGCCGTCTATCTGCGCGAGCTATGGGCAGGCTGGCGCACCAGGCTGGAGCGCGATCTGGCCGACGAAAACTCGGCCATGGCTCGGCGTGCAGCCGTGATGGGGCGCTGGCTGGGCCAGGCACTGGCGCATGATGAGGCGCTGCGCAACTCCATGAACGAGCGCCTCAAGCGCTGGGCGACCACGCTGGCTCCCGATGTCTCGCAGTTCATCGCCAGACATATTGCCGACACGGTGCAGCGCTGGGATGCGGAGCAACTGGCCACGCTGATCGAGGCGCATATCGGCAAGGATCTTCAGTACATACGCATCAACGGCACGCTGGTGGGCGGCGCCATCGGTTTGCTGCTGTTTCTCATCTCGCATGCCGCGGCCCTGTGGCGCAGCCTGCTGGCCTGGCTGGGATAAAGCTCTATGAGCCGCATGCCGGTGCCAGTTGGCGCTGGTTAGCGTCCTTGTCAAAGTACTTAACAGTAAAAAATCTTTGGAAGGCCTGTTGGTTGTGGTTACAATGAGAATTATTCGCAACAATAAGACCTTGCGGTAATCTTTGACTCAGCCAGGCATGCACATTGAATGACTGCATGCCGCCATGCCCAGCTGCATGGTTTAGCCAGGACGATCTCTGCGCAGATCGTGATTGCCTTCTTCATCACTCCAACAGCGCGAATGCTTCGCTGACCTGCACCTGCTGTTCGTGGCTTTGGCCATGAGGCGCAGCCGTGTCTGGTCGATGTGCATCTTCTTCCAAACTCATCATGCAAATTCATGCAGCCGCTGCTGCAGGCCTGGCCATGGCCTGCGCATCTTCGTCTTTCCGTCCTCTGTTCACCACCCGCCGGTCGCTGCGTCCTGTGCTGGGCATGGCGCTGGCTGCAGCAGGCCTGCTGACCCACGGGCTGACGGCGGCACAGGAGAAATCTCTGGAGACCGTGGTGGTCACGGCCTCGGGCTTCGAGCAGGAGATCAAGGATGCGCCGGCATCGATTTCCGTCATCACCCGCGAAGAGCTGGAAAAAGGCAGCTACAACAATCTGCATGATGCGCTGCGCGACGTGCCAGGCGTGAATCTGGTGCCTTCGGACAACAATTCCAACGACATCAGCCTGCGCGGCATGGGCGTGAACTACACCCTGATCCTGGTGGACGGCAAGCGCACCAATACCCGCGAAACCCAGGCCAACGGCTCCACCGGCACCGACCAGAGCTGGGTGCCGCCGCTGGAGGCGATCGAGCGCATCGAGGTGGTGCGCGGCCCCATGTCCTCGCTCTACGGCTCGGACGCCATGGGGGGCGTGATCAACATCATCACGCGCAAGGTGGCCAAAGAGTGGATGGGCTCCATTCGCACCGAAGCCACGCTGCAGGAACGCTCGTCTTCGGGCAATATCTACCAGAGCAATTTCTATCTGTCCGGCCCCATACAGACCGATCTGCTGGGCCTGAGCATCTACGGCAACTACAACAAGCGCGGCGAGGACAACATCCTCAACGGCTACAACGACTACGACAATCGCGCGCTCAACGTCAAGCTGGCGCTGACGCCCAACAAGGACCACGACATCATTGCCGAGCTGGGCACGGGCAAGCAGCACTACACCTCGACGCCGGGCAAGACGCTGGCGGCCACGGCCGCACTCAGCGACCGCAAGTTCGAGCGCGACAACTTCTCGCTGCAGCACAAGGGCCGCTGGGGCTGGGCGTCCTCGGACACCTATCTGCAGCAGGAGAAGACGCGCAATCTGTCGCGCGACATGACCATCAAGAACACGGTGTTCAACAGCAGCTGGGTGGCGCCGCTGGGGGCCAGCCATCTGCTGACCACGGGCGTGAGCTACAACGAGCAGGACCTGAACGACACCACCACCAACACCTTGCCCAATGCCAGCCGCACCAGCATCAACCGCAGCCAGTGGGCCGTGTTTGCCGAGGACGAATGGCGTCTGCACAAGGACTTCGCACTGACCGGCGGCCTGCGCTACGACCATGACAGCCAGGCCGGCGGCCAGGTCAGCCCGCGCCTGTATGGCGTGTGGAATCTGGCCCCGCAGTGGACGGTCAAAGGCGGCGTCTCCACGGGCTTTCGTGCGCCGTCGCTGCGTCAGACCGTGGGTGACTGGGGCCAGAGCAGCCGTGGCGGCAATATCTACGGCAACCCCGATCTGAAGCCCGAAACCTCGCTGACCAAGGAAATCGGCGTGCTCTACGACAGCGGCGCCGGCACCACGGCAGGGCTGACGGTGTTCGACAACGAGTTCGAGGACAAGATCACCCGAGTGGCCTGCCCCAGCTGCGGCCCGCTCAACAGCTCGGGCCGCGTGCCCACCACGAACATCAATGTGGACAACGCCATCACGCGTGGCCTGGAGGCTTCGCTGGGAACTCAGCTGAGCAAGACGCTGCGCCTGAAGACCAACTACACCTTCACCAAGTCCGAGCAAAAGAGCGGCGAGTTTGCCGGCATGCCGCTGAACCAGCTGCCGCGCCATCTGTTCAATGTCTCGCTGGACTGGAGCCCCACGGCCCAGCTCAACAGCTGGCTCAAGGCATCCTACCGCGGCAAGGAAAGCGCACCCACGGGCGGAGCGTCCTCGGGCAGCTTCACCCAGAAGAGCTACACCATGCTGGATCTGGGCGGCTCCTACAAGCTCAACAAGACCGTCACGCTGTACGCGGGCATCTACAACCTGCTGGACAAGCAGGTCATCTATGACGGCGTCAATTACGACACCGTGCTCGACGGCCGCCGCTACTGGCTGGGCATGAACGTCAAGTTCTGATCCTCGTCAGCGCAGCCGTTGCTGGGATTCGCGGCAAGGGCTGCTGACTTTTCTTCTGTTTTGCTTTTCAAGGTTCTTCATGCAACAACTGATCAGCCGTCGCGCCGCCAGCCTGGCACTGCTGGCGATGGCCGGCACCGCCTGGGCGCAAACGCCGCAGTCCCTGTCATCTGCGGCCCAACCCGCCCGCATCCAGGTCCAGCATGCCAGGGGCGTGACCGAGCTGCCTTTGGCGCCGCAGCGCGTGGTGGTCTACGACCTGGCTTCGCTGGACACCATGCAGGCGCTCAAGCTGCCGGTGACGGGAGTGCCCAAGGTTCATTTCCCCGCCTATCTGACGGGCTACGCCGATGCCCGCTACCAGGTGGCGGGCTCGCTGTTCGAGCCCGACTACGAGGCGCTGAGCCGCATCCGCCCTGATCTGATCGTGGTGGCCGGCCGCTCGGCCAGCAAGTACGAAGCGCTGAGCCGTATCGCACCGACACTGGACCTGAGCACTTCGGGCAAGGACTTGCTCGGCGATATGCAGCGCAATGTGACCGCACTGGCCAGCCTGTGGGACAAGCAGGCGCAGGGCGCGCAGCTCATGCAGCAGGTGCGCAGCGACGTGGAAGCCACCCGCGCTGCCGCGGCCAAGGCCGCGCCAGGCCTGCTGGTGCTGGCCGTCAACAAAAACATGAGCGCCCAGACGCCGGGCTCGCGCTTCGGTCTGCTGCATGACGTGCTGGGCATCAAGCCCGCCCTGCCCGCAGATCCGGCGCAGGCGCGCGGCATTGCGCTGAAGATGGACGATATCGCCAGGATTGACCCCGAGTGGCTGTTCGTGATCGACCGCAACGCGGGCACGGGCAGCACCAAGGACAAGGATGGCAAGCCGGTCGTTCCTTCCCAGGTGCTGTTCGACAACGACACCATCAAGAACACGCGTGCAGGCCGCAAGCAGCAACTGGTGTTCGTTGATCCGCAGCTCTGGTATTTGCTGGGCAGCAGCGGCCCCCAGGCCATGCGGGCCAATGCGCAGCAGATTCGCGCTGCACTCGAGCGCTAGGCTCCGCGAAAGATAGCAAAGTTAATAGCTGCTTTCGCCAATGAATAAAGGGTTTCAATGCATAAAAGCATTGAAACCATTTATTTTCATGCGCAGCAAGCTATCAAAAGTATCAGGCAGCGGGCTCCGAAGGCTCGGGCGGCAGCAACTGCTTGCCAATCAGCTGCCAGGCCTTGGCGGCATCGGCCTGGCCGGCGAACAGATGGCAACTGGCGGCAGTCATGGCGATGCGGCCGTTCTCGGGCTCCAGGTCGAAGGCCAGCTCGCATTGCGCAGCGGCGTTGGCCCACATGACCAGCGCGTTCCGGTTCTCCTCCTTCTGCAAGGCGTGGGCCTCGGCCATCCAGGCCTGTGCCAAACGAAAGGCGGCTTCCGGCTCGCTCATATCGGCCTTGTGCGCCAGATAGAACTCCTTGCCGGCTGCCTGCCAGAAGGCGCGGGCCTGCTCGAAGTCCTGCGTGGCAATCTTCTGGGCCTGCTGCACCAGCGCGTTGCCGGCCTGCAGATGGGCCTGATAGGTGGATGCGTCTTGATCTTGGGACATGGCTGTTATTGTCCTCATTGCCTGGCCTCGCGGAGCGCGACCGCGTGCATCTCCCCTGGACGGCCCCGGGGCATTGCCGGTGCCTGCGGGTAGGCTTGCCGCTAGTAGCGGAAGTCCAGCTGATGCGGGCCCTTGCCGATCTCTGCCGTTTGGGTCTTGCTTACGCCCTCCCTGGTGGTGGCGGTGATCTTGTAGCTGCCGGCAGGCAGCTGGATCAGGCAGACCGGGCCGTTGGCCGTGAAGCGGCTGCTGTCCTTGCCGGAGCTGATCTCGACCGCCACATTGGCCAGATAGGCACCGTCCTTTTGCGCAAACAGCAGCGACAGCGGGTAGTCCTTCATCGCGGCGCGCATGAGCGTGGACTCGTCCTCGCCTATGCCGCCGCAGCTGTAGCGCAGCGCGCCGGCCTGCTGCATATCGGGAATCCGGCCCTGAGCCAGAGCGGGCAGGCCGAGACCGGCACTGGCGGCCAGAACCAGGCAGGCAGCGTTTCTCAAGCAATGCATGGTGTTTCCTTTCAGCGATGCACGGCCGGCCATCTTGCGGCCTGACCGCGCAGCTCCATGTCATCCCTGCTCGGTGCTGCGTGTGGGCCTCATCGGCTTTTACGCCCGGTTGCCGGATGAAACAGGCGCCCGTGCTTGTGCATCCTGGCCCGCAGGCAGACTCAGCCCGATGCTGGTGATAGACAGGCCGGAGCGTGCAAACGCCTGTCCGCCATGCATGCGCGCGATCGCGGCCACGATGGACAGGCCCAGGCCGTGGTTGCGATCGGCCTGGCTGCGCGCTGCGTCCGAGCGGTAGAAGCGGTCAAACAGCCTGGGCAGATGTTCTGCGGCAATGGCCTGACCCTGGTTCTGCACCGCCAGCGTGACCTGGCCGGCCTGCGGCGTGCTGATCTGTATCTCTATGCAGCTTCCCGGCGTGGCATAGCGGGTGGCATTGCCCAGCAGATTGGACAGCGCCCGGCGCAGCAATCGCGCATCGACCTGGGCCTGCGCATCGCCCTGCACCCGCACCTGCAGATCAGCCTCCTGCAGCGCGGCCTCGTGATACTCCACCACTTCGTCCGCTAGGCTGGCCAGGCTGGCCACCTGAATGCGGTGCGCGCTTTCGCCGCGATCAGCGTGAGAGAGAAAAAGCATGTCCGCCACGATGCCGGCCATGCGCTGCAGATCCTCCAGATTGGAAGCCAGGATGTCACGCAGCTCGCCCGCATCGCGGGGCTTGCGCAGAGCCAGCTCGCAGCTGCTGATGAGCGTGGTCAGCGGGGTGTTGAGCTCATGGGCGACATCGGCGTTGAAGGCCTCCATCTGGCGGTAGGCCACGGCCAGCCGCTCCAGCAGCGCGTTGAACTGGGCAATCAGCGGACGCAGCTCCTGGGGCTGGTTGCTGTCGTCAAGCCTGGTCTGCCAGTCGTGCGTGAGATCCTTGGCGCCCAGTTGCCGGGTCTGCTCCACCAGCGAATGCAAAGGCGCCAGCCCGCGGCGAACCAGCCAGGCGCTGAACAGCGACACCAGCAGAGCACCGCTGACGGCAGCAAGGCCCAGAATCCAGGCCAGCTGGCGCAGCAGGGCATCGTCGGGGCGGCGGTCCAGCATCAGCAGCACCTGTACGAGCTGCTGCTCCTGCGGATCCACATGGGCTGGCAGCACGACGCTGAAGCTGCGCCGTGCGCTGTGAACATCGTCCAGGGGCTGGTGCAGTTTCTCGAACAGCAGCGCGCCGCTGGCATAGCTGACGCGGATCGACATATCCTCGTGGCCCGTGAGAAAGTCGGACAACATGTGCTGCATGCTGGACGCGGAGCGGTTGGCACGCGCCTGTTGCAGAAGATGCGTCACCGTGACCTGCTTTTGCTCCAGGCTTTCCTGCTGGCGCTGGGCCAGTGCCAGCCAGCTGCCCCAGTACACGGCCACGCAGACCAGGCCCAGGCCCAGCATGGTCTGCAGGGCCAGCGAGCGCGACAGCCGGCGGCTCAGGTTCGGGATCTGAGGAGTGCTTGGAGAGACGTGATCAGCGGTCATGAGTGGCTGCTATGCTGGAAGATTCATTGTTTGCGGTTTGCTGGAAAAAGGAACGGACCATGAGTCTTGGTAACGCCATCATGAACAACTACACCTTCTTGCTGGAGATGTACGAGGACAGCTATTTCCCTGAAGAACTGGTTCGCAAGGGCGAGGATATTCTGAGAGAACTCTGCCTGCAGATAGAGCAGCAAAAGCCGCAGAATCTGGAGCAGCTGTATCGATTGACCCACGCTGCGACCGAGCGTTTCAACGATCTTCAGCAGGAGTTCGAAGAGCAGGGCAGCGAGCTAGAAACGGCGGCACGTGAATGCATTGCGGCTGACTTCGAGGCCATTGCCAAGGCTTATGGTTTTGAAGAGGCGGATGTGGAGGAACTGATCGCTCTACGCGAATGGTAAGCACCGGCTATCAGGCATCAAGGCGAAGCTCCAGCACATAGCCCATGCCGCGCACCGTGTGCAGCAGGGGCAACTCGAACGGCGCGTCGAGCTTGAGGCGCAGGCGGCGCACGGCGACCTCGACGACATTGGTTTCGCTGTCGAAGTTCATGTCCCAGACCTGGGAGGCCAGCTCGGTGCGCGACAGCACTTCGCCCTGGCGCCGCAGCAGCAGACTCAGCAGATTGAACTCCTTGGCCGTCAGGTCCAGTCGCTGGCCGGCACGCATGGCGCGGTGACGCAGCAGATCCAGCTCCAGATCGGCCATGCGCAGCACAGTGGCTTCGGGCGTGGCCTGGGCCTGCAGGCCACGGCGCAGCAGTGCATGAATGCGGGCCACCAGTTCTGAAAATGCAAAAGGCTTGACCAGATAGTCATCGGCGCCGGCCTGCAGTCCTTTGACGCGGTCCTCCACCTGGGCGCGGGCCGTGAGCATGAGCACTGGCGTCTGGCGGGACTGGCGCAGAGCCGCCAGCACGGCCAGGCCGTCTATGCCGGGCAGCATGCCGTCCAGAATGATGAGGTCGTAGGGCTGCTCGGTGGCCAGATGCAGGCCGTCAATGCCGTTGTGCGCGGCATCGACCACAAAGCCTTCCTCGCCCAGGCCTTTTTGCAGGTATTCGGCGAGTTTGGTTTCGTCCTCGATGACTAGAAGCTTCATGCGCAGATTGTCGAGCAAGTCGGTCGTTTGCGAAGATGACAAATTTGTCATCTTGAGGTCAGAACCCTGTGGGGGCCGCGAGGCTAGATTTGCTCCGCTTGCACAAGACTGCCAATGGAAGGGCAGGCATGCCGGCGGAGCATCACCATGACATTCATCACCAAGGCGGCCGCTGTGTTGCTGGGCAGCGGTTTGGGCCTTTTCGTGCCTTGTGCCTGGGCGCAACAAACTGCGCCCGCAACAGCAGCGGCAGCCGCCCCCATCAGCCTGCAGGCCGCACTGGCGCTGGCCATGGAGCACAACCCCGGTCTGCGAGCGGCAGCGCAGGCCCTGGCGGCCAGCGAGGGGGCGCTGATCCAGAGTCGCGCCAGACCCAACCCCGAGCTGGCCTATTCGCAGGAAGACACGCGCCGCGAAACCAGGTCCATGACTCTGCAATGGAACCAGTCCATAGAGATCGGCGGCAAGCGCGAGGCTCGCATGAAGGCGGCCAGGCATGGTCGCGAACTGGCCAGGGCCGAGCTGGAGGCCGCGCAGGCTGGTCTGCGTGCCGATGTGCGCACGGCATTTGCCAATGTGCTGGCCGGCCAGCAACGCGTGCAACTTCACCAGAGGACGCTGGAGATTGCCAGCAGTGCCCGCGATGCCGCGGCCAAGCGCGTGCTGGCAGGCAAGGTGGCTCCGCTGGAGGAAACCAAGGCCAGCGTGGCCGAGAGCAGTGCCGAGCTGGCGCTGGCGCAAGCGCGTTCCGGTCTGCGTGTGGCACGTCAGCAGCTGGCGGCGCTGTGGGGAGCGCAGCCTGCGGCATTTGGCAGCGCGGTGGGAGAGCTGGCGCAACTGCCTGTGCTGCCCGATGAGGGCCTGGTGCTGGAAAAGCTAGAGCATTCACCGCAGATGCTGCGCGCGCAGCAGGCCGTTTTTCAAGCCAGGTCCGTCGCCGAGCTCGAGCGTGCCAAGCGCCTGCCTGACCCCAGCGTGAGTCTGGGCATGAAGCGTGCGCAGGAAGTGGGACGCAATCAGCTGGTGGTGGGTGTCTCGGTGCCGCTGCCGATCCTGGACAGCAACCGCGGCAATCAGCTGCAGGCGCTGCGTCTGGCCGACAAGGCCGAGGATGAGCTGCTGGCCACGCGCCAGCAAATGTACGCACAGCTGCAGCAGCAACGTGAACAACTGCAGACCAGCCGGGCCCAGGCCGAGCAACTGGCGCAGCAGGTCCTGCCGGCGGCCGAGTCCGCTTACGAAGTCGCAGCCAAGGGCTTTGCCCTGGGCAAGTTCAGCTATCTGGAAGTGCTGGATGCCCAGCGCACGCTGGCCGAGGCACGCAGCCTCTATCTGGAGCAACTGGTGGCAACCCATCAGGCGGCTGCGGACATCACCCGCCAACTGGGCGATGTGCCCGGTCTTGAGTAAGAACAAGCACGTATCATGAATTCCACATCCTCTAAGCCCCGCCGCACGGCGATTGCCATCGCCATCATTCTGGCGCTCGGTGCGGCCGCTGCTGCAGCCATTGTCTACGGTACGCAGCCGGCGGCTATAAGCGCCGAAGGCCACGGTCACGGTGCTGCAGAGAAGAGTCATGCCCATGAAGAAAAGAACGGGCATGAGCATGACGAAAAAGAGGGGCATGACCATGGCAGCGAGCCTGGGCATGAACAGGCAGCAAGCACCGGAAAACCCGCAGCCAAGCCTGAATCCGCTCATGCCGATGATGAGGATGAAGGTCTGCTCAAACTCGATGCCGAGCGTGCCAGGGCTGCGGGCGTGGCGCTGGCCGAGGCCGGCCCTGCGTTGATCGCCAGCATGCTGCAGTTGCCGGGCGAGATTCGCTTCAACGAGGACAGGACGGCTCATGTGGTGCCGCGGGTGGCGGGCGTGGCGGAGAGCGTAGCGGCCAATCTGGGGCAGGTGGTAAAGAAGGGCCAGTTGCTGGCCACCCTGACCAGCCCTGCGGTATCCGAGCAGCGCAGCGAGCTGATGGCCGCGCAAAAGCGTCTCGCACTGGCGCGCACCACCTATCAGCGCGAAAAGCAGCTGTGGCAGGAAAAGATCTCTGCCGAGCAGGACTATCTGCAGGCCCAGCAGGCACTGCGCGAGGCCGAGATCGCGTCCGCCAATGCGCAGCAGAAGCTGGCTGCGATCGGTGCCGGCTCAGGCTCTGCCGGGGCGCTGAACCGATTCGAGCTGCGCGCGCCCTTCGATGGGGTGGTGGTGGAAAAGCATCTTTCCGTGGGCGAGGCCGTGCAGGACAGCACGGCCGTGTTCACCATCTCCGATCTGCGTTCGGTCTGGGCCGAAATGAAGGTGGCCGCCAGCGACCTGCCCTTTGTGCGCGTGGGCGAAAAGGCCACTGTGCATGCGACGGCCTTTGAATCGAAAGCCACGGGGACGGTGGCCTATGTGGGCGCCTTGATAGGGCAGGAAACCCGCACGGCACCGGCACGCATCACCTTGGACAACCCGGATGGCATCTGGCGTCCGGGCCTCTTCGTGAATGTGGATCTGACGGCATCCAGCCAGAAGGCGGCGGTGACGGTAGCCAGTGCGGCCATCCAGAAGATCGACGGCGACAAGCCCGTGGTGTTTGTGCCGGTGGACGGCGGCTTCAGGGCGCAGGTCCTGAAGCTGGGCAAGACCGATGGCCAGAACACCGAAGTGCTGCAGGGCCTGAGTACAGGCCAGCGCTATGTGAAGGACGGCAGCTTCGTCCTGAAGTCCGAGCTTGGCAAGGCAACGGCCGAGCATGTGCACTGATTAGCCACCCCCTGAGGCGCGGCGCGCCTTCCCGTTGCACGGCGCCCCCAAGGGGGACGACACCCTCGCCTGGGCGGCCCCGCCGCGAGGCGGCTCTTGCTCGGTGTCTCTGGTTTGGATTGCGCCAGTGTGACAGGGCAGATGAAGATATTTGGAGTTTGAATGTTTGAGCGCATCATCCGCTTTGCGATTGCCCAGCGCTGGCTGGTCATGCTGGCCACGCTTGCCCTGGTGGGCCTGGGTATCTACAACTACCAGCGTCTGCCCATCGATGCCGTGCCCGACATCACCAATGTGCAGGTGCAGATCAATACCTCCGCTCCCGGCTATTCGCCGCTGGAGACCGAGCAGCGCGTCACCTTCCCCATAGAGACCGTGATGGCCGGCCTGCCGGGGCTGGAGCAGACCCGCTCGCTGTCGCGCTACGGCCTGTCCCAGGTGACGGTGGTATTCAAGGACGGCACGGACATCTACTTTGCACGCCAGTTGGTTAACGAGCGCATGCAACAGGCGCGCGATGCCCTGCCGGCGGGCGTCGCGCCTGCGCTGGGGCCTATCTCCACGGGGCTGGGCGAGATCTATCTGTGGACCGTGGAGGCCGATGAGGGCGCCACCAGACCCGACGGCTCACCCTATACACCCATGGATCTGCGCGAGATCCAGGACTGGGTCATCAAGCCCCAGCTGCGCAATGTGGCGGGAGTGACTGAGATCAATTCCATTGGCGGCTTCGCCAAGGAATATCTGGTGGCGCCCCAGCCGCAAAAGCTGGCGGCCTATGGCTTCACGCTGGCCGATATCGTCGCAGCGCTGGAGCGCAACAACGCCAATGTGGGTGCCGGCTATATCGAACGCCAGGGCGAGCAGTATCTGATCCGCGCACCGGGACAGGTGGGGGGTATTGCCGATATTCGCGAAGTCATCGTGGGGTCGGCACAAGGCCAGCCGATTCGCGTGCGCGATCTGGCCGATGTGGGCCTGGGTCGCGAGCTGCGTACGGGGGCTGCCACGGACAACGGTCGCGAAGTGGTGCTGGGTACGGTGTTCATGCTGATTGGCGAGAACAGCCGTGCCGTGGCGCAGGCGGTGCATGAGCGCATGCAGGTGATCAACAAAAGCCTGCCGCCCGGCGTGAAGGCCGTGACGGTGTACGACCGCACCAATCTGGTGGATAAGGCCATTGCCACGGTCAAGAAGAACCTGATCGAAGGGGCGGCGCTGGTCGTGGCGATCCTGTTCCTGTTTCTGGGCAATCTGCGGGCAGCGCTGATCACGGCGCTCATCATTCCGCTGTCCATGCTGTTCACCTTCACGGGCATGGTGCAGATGCGCGTCAGCGCCAATCTGATGAGCCTTGGGGCGCTGGACTTCGGCATCATCATTGACGGCGCGGTGGTGATCGTGGAGAACTGCGTGCGCCGTCTGGCCCATGCCCAGGCAGCAGCAGGCCGATCGTTGACCCGCAGCGAACGTTTCGAGGAAGTGTTTGCGGCAGCCAGGGAGGCAAGGCGTCCGTTGTTGTTCGGTCAGCTCATCATCATGGTGGTCTATCTGCCCATTTTTGCGCTCACCGGTGTGGAAGGAAAGATGTTCCACCCCATGGCACTGACGGTGGTGATCGCGCTGCTGGGTGCCATGCTGCTGTCTATCACCTTCATCCCTGCCGCGATTGCGCTGTTCATGGGCGAGAAGGTGGCAGAGAAGGAAAACCGTTTGATGGAGTGGGCGCGCCGTGCCTATGCGCCGGTGCTGGACAAGGTCATGCATGCACCAGCAGTGGTGTTGACGGCGGCCAGCGTCATCGTTGCCCTGAGCCTGCTGCTGGCCACGCGCATGGGCAGCGAGTTTGCACCCAATCTCAATGAGGGCGACTTTGCGATTCAGGCCTTGCGCATACCGGGCACCAGCCTTACGCAGTCGGTGCAGATGCAGATGCAGATCGAGAGCGAGCTCAAAAAGCAGTTCCCTGAAATCGAGCGTGTGTTTGCGCGTACCGGAACGGCCGAGATCGCGTCGGACCCGATGCCGCCCAATATCTCGGACGGCTACATCATGCTCAAGCCGCGTGAGCAATGGCCCGATCCGGCGCGCTCGCGTGACGATCTGCTGGCTGCCGTACAAGAGACTGTGGAAAAGATTCCGGGCAGCAACTACGAGTTCTCGCAGCCGATTCAGCTGCGCTTCAACGAGCTGATCTCGGGCGTGCGCAGCGATGTGGCCGTCAAGATCTTCGGTGATGACATGGCTCAGCTGGAAAAATCCGCGCAGGCCGTGGCCGCCATGCTGCAGAAGATCCCCGGTGCCTCCGAGGTCAAGGTCGAGCAGACCACTGGCCTGCCCATGCTCACGGTGCAGATCGACCGCGAAAAAGCCTCGCGTTATGGTCTGAACATGGGCGATGTGCAAGATGCCATCAGCACGGCATTCGGCGGGCGTGAAGCCGGCACGGTGTTCGAGGGAGATCGACGTTTTGCCATCCAGGTTCGCCTGCCCGAGGCCATGCGCAGCGATGTGGACAGCATAGGCCGTCTGCCGATTGCGCTGCCGCGCGGCGGCGACGGGCGTCTGGGCTTTGTGCCGTTGTCATCGGTGGCGACGGTGGAGCTGGCACCGGGGCCCAATCAGGTCAGCCGCGAGGATGGCAAGCGCCGTATCGTTGTCAGCGCCAATGTGCGCGGGCGAGACATCGGCTCCTTTGTGGCACAGGCTCAGCAGGAACTCGAAGGTGTTGCGTTGCCTGCAGGGTACTGGACACGCTGGGGCGGAACCTTCGAGAACCTGGAGTCGGCCCGCCAGCGCCTGATGGTCGTGGTGCCCGTGTCGCTGGCGCTGGTGTTCACGCTGTTGTTTGCCATGTTCGGCAATGTACGCGACGGTCTCATTGTCTTCACTGGCATTCCGTTTGCGTTGACCGGCGGGATTGCGGCGCTGTGGCTGCGCGGAATTCCGCTGTCCATTTCGGCGGCCATCGGCTTTATCGCACTCTGCGGCGTGGCCGTGCTCAACGGCCTGGTGATGATTGCCTATATCCGTTCGCTGCGTGAGCAGGGCATGGGTGTTGAACAGGCCGTCACCGAAGGGGCGCTCACGCGTCTGCGTCCCGTGTTGATGACGGCCCTGGTGGCATCGCTGGGCTTTGTGCCCATGGCGATTGCCACGGGAACGGGGGCCGAGGTGCAAAGGCCGCTGGCCACGGTGGTGATTGGCGGCATTCTCTCGTCCACGGTGCTGACGCTGTTGGTGCTGCCGCTGCTGTACAGACTTGGTTATCAGAAGCGCCAGTAGCCGTGCAAGCGCCAGCGTTCTGACTGGCGTTTCGATGTTCTCTGCACAGGGCCGATGCGAATGCATCGGCCCTTTTTGCATGGCGCTTCGTGCCGGGAAAGGCTTGCGAATCTTGAGCGCTGGCCCGATGCGAAGAAACGTACTGAAACACGGACGTCATCGGGATGACACGAGCTTTTCCTAGATTCTTGCCGGTCGAAACCTGTCGACATCAAAGCGAAAGACTCCATGCAAAACAAGCGTTTGATCAAGGCGCTGGCGCTCGCCTGTCTGACGGCCGCCACGCTGGCCGCCTGTGGTGGCAGCGATGACAGCCCGCCTGCTCCCACAAACCCGACCAATCCCACGACCCCCACGAACCCCACCGAGCCGGCCAAGCCGGAGATGCGCTGTGCTCCCTGAGCGCGGTGACAGACAAGGCTTCACCATGATTTCGCGACGCAACCTTCTGCAGGCCGGCAAGAACGCCGCCTTTTCCGCTGCCGCACTGGCGGCCTTTCCGCCCAGCATCCGCCGTGCGCTGGCCATTCCGGCCAACAATGTCACGGGCACGGTCATGGACGTACAGCATGTGGTGATCCTGATGCAGGAAAACCGCTCCTTCGATCAGTACTTCGGCACACTCAAGGGGGTGCGCGGCTTTGGCGACCGGATGACGATTCCCGTGCCCAACGGCCGCAAGGTCTGGCAGCAGGAGCGTGCCAACGGTACGGTCATCACGCCCTACCATCTGGACGGAACGGCCAACAACGCGCAGCGCGTTTCCGGCACCCCTCATTCCTGGCTGGACAGTCAGCAGGCCTGGGACAACGGCCGCATGTCGCGCTGGCCCGTGGCCAAGACGGACACCTCCATGGGCTATTTCAAGGAGCAGGAGCTGCCCTACCAGTTCGCGCTGGCCAATGCCTTCACGATCTGCGATGCCTACCACTGCGCCATGCACACTGGCACCGACGCCAACCGGTCATTCCACATGACAGGCACCAACGGTGCCATACCGCAGAACGTGGCCTTCGTGAATAACGAGTGGGATGCCATCAACGGCGTGCCCAGCGACGCCAACACCGGCTACACATGGAAGACTTATGCCGAGCGGCTGCAGGAAGCCGGGGTGAGCTGGATCAGCTACCAGAACATGCCCGACGAGTGGGGCGACAACATGCTGGGGGCGTTCCAGAACTTCCGCAGAGCGAATCTGGCCTCCGGCTTTCCGGTCTCCAGCGGCGGTGCGCCCAATGCGCCGTATACCAACACCGGCCAGGCCTTGCCCTACCACGCCTATGATGCTGCCGGCGACAACGCTGCCAACCCGCTGTACAAAGGCGTGGCCAACACCTTGCCTGGCAACAAGCCCGAGGAATACCTGGACGCCTTCAAGCGCGATATTCGCGAAGGCAAGCTGCCCCAGGTGTCCTGGGTCAATGCACCGTCCATCTATTGCGAACACCCCGGCCCATCCAGCCCGGTGCAGGGCGCCTGGTTTCTGCAGGAGGTGCTGGACGCGCTGACGGCCAATCCCGAGGTCTGGAGCAAGACCGTGCTGCTGGTCAACTTCGACGAGAACGACGGCTACTTCGACCATATGCCTTCGCCCTCGGCGCCATCGCAGAACGCCGACAAGACCTATGCAGGCAAGACCACGCTGCCGGAGGCCGATCTGCAGGCCGAGTACTTCACGCATGGCGCGCCGGTCGGCAGCCGCAGCCAGCCCGCCCCCGATGGCCGTGTCTACGGTCCCGGGCCGCGCGTTCCGCTGTATGTGATCTCGCCCTGGAGTCGTGGCGGCTGGGTCAACTCGCAGGTATTCGACCATACGTCGGTGCTGCGTTTTCTGGAGGCACGCTTTGGCGTGAAGGAACCCAATATCAGCCCGTTCCGTCGTGCGGTATGTGGAGATCTTCTGAGCACCTTCAACTTCAAGACGCCGAACAACGAGACCCTGCCCGTGCTGGCTGGACGATCCACACGCGATGTCGCCGACCAACTGCGTGCCGATCAGCAAAAGCTGCCCGCCGTGCCGGTGCCGCGCGATATGCAACTGCCTTTGCAGGCGGTCGGTACGCGTCCCTCGCGGGCCTTGCCCTACGAGCTGCACACCAGTGCGCGCTGTCAGGCCAACAGCCAGGTGGAGCTGGTGTTTGCCAACACCGGTACACAGGCGGCCGTCTTCCATGTCTATGACCGCTACAAGCTGGATCGCACGCCGCGCCGCTATATGGTGGAAGCGGGCAAGACGCTGGCCGATACCTGGGATGCCGTGCGCGACAATTTCGGCAAGTACGACCTCTGGGTGCTGGGCCCCAACGGTTTTCACCGCCACTTCAAGGGCGACCTGAATCGCCTGGGCAGTACACAGGCTGCCCCCGAGGTGCGTGTCTGCTACGACATCGCCAATGGCAATGTCTACGTGGATCTGATGAACAAGGGCGCTCAGGCTGCGGTGTTCACCATCACACCCATGGCCTACCTGAGCGACGGTCCATGGACGGTTAGCGTTGCCGCTGCCGCCAGCGCCGAGAGGCATTGGGAGCTGAAGGCCAGCGGCCAGTGGTATGACTTTGCCGTAACCTGCAACAGCGATCCGGCGTACTACCGGCGCTTTGCCGGCCGCGTGGAAACCGGTCAGCACACGATCAGCGACCCGGCCATGGGCGAGGTATAGCGACCATGCGGAGCCTTTGCTGACCTGTCTGGCATGCACCATTGGCCCTAATATGGCGGTCTTGTATGACGATGGATGCCTGCCATGACTTTCCCCGCACTGCGCGACCTTGTTGAAGACCTGCGTCATGCCCGGCCCGCGCTATGGGCCGGGCGCAGCGAAGGGGCTCGGTCCACGCACTCTATAGACGCAGCTCAGGTTCAGCAGGCTGTACAGCGTTTTGAACGTTTTGCACCCTTGCTGGCGCAGCTGTTTCCAGAGTTGCAGGTGTCTGGCGGACGTATTGAGTCGGCGCTGCTGCACGTGCCGCAGATGCAGCAGGCTTTGCAGCTGCCCGAGCAACTGGGTCGGCTCTGGCTCAAGGCCGATCACAGCCTGCCAGTAGCGGGCTCCATCAAGGCACGCGGTGGCGTGCATGAGGTGCTGGAGTATGCGGAGCAGATCGCCTTGCAGCATGGCCTGCTGGCCGATGGCGACTATCTGCAACTGGCCTCCGATGCTGCGCGTGCGGTGTTCGCCAGCTACCAGGTGGCGGTAGGCTCCACGGGCAATCTGGGCCTGTCGATTGGCGTCATGGCTTCGGGCCTTGGCTTCAAGGCAACGGTCCATATGTCTGCCGATGCCAAGGAGTGGAAAAAGCAGCGCCTGCGAGCCCGTGGCGTGCAGGTGGTGGAGCATGCCGGCGACTATGCCCAGGCCGTGGCCGCAGGCCGCGCGCTGGCCGACCAGGATGTGCACTGTCACTTTGTGGATGACGAGCATTCGCTTTCGCTGCTGCTTGGCTATGCGGCGGCGGCTCCGTACCTGGTCGCGCAACTTGCAGAGAACGGGATTGCCGTGGATGAGGCGCATCCTTTGTTTGTCTATATTCCCTGCGGCGTTGGGGGTGCGCCCGGCGGCGTGGCGCTGGGTCTGCAGCAGGCATTCGGGCCGCATGTGCATTGTTTTTTTGCCGAGCCCGTGCAGTCGCCCTGCTTCATGGTGGAGATGCTCGCTGGTGCTGCAGCGCTGCCTGGTCTGGAAGCCCATCCTTCGGTCTATGAGCTGGGCCTGAACAACCAGACCGAGGCCGATGGCCTGGCAGTGCCGCGTGCATCGGAGCTGGCTGCCGACGTGGTGCGTGGCTTTCTCGGCGGAGTTTTCACGGTGGAGGACGAAACCCTGTTTCGCCATCTGTGCCTGTTGAAGGATAGAGAGGGGCTGCAGATCGAGCCATCGGCGGCCGCGGGATTTGGCGGTCCGCGGGCCCTTTTGGAGAGTGTTGCGGGTCAGGATTATCTGCAGCGCCAGAAGCTGTTGCCGCACATGGCAAACGCCACACATATTGTCTGGACCACGGGCGGCCTGTTTGTCCCCGACGAGGAGTACGCGAGGTTTCTGGCGCGTGGACGCGATCTGCTGAACTGAGCACCTTACCTGATTACCTGGGTCTTGGCGCCGTGCCCGCTTCACTCATTAGCATCAGCAGGCTGCGGTTGAAGTCCTCCACCACCAGCAGGCGGCCCGCATGATCGAGGCCGATGCCCGTGGGGCGCCCGCCGGGGCGCAGACCGGGCCTGGCGTCCCAGTTGCTCAGCCATTGAATGGGTTTGCCAGAGGGCCGGCCCTTGTCGTCGCGCGCAAAGCCCACGAGGCGTTGACCGTCTGCGCGCTGGCCGTGCCAGGCCACCAGCAATTGCCCGCCAAATGCGCTGCCCACAGGCGTGGCCAGCATTTGCAGCGGAGCCACGTGGGCGGGCCAAAGCATATGCGGTGCCTCGGTCTTGCTGCAGTCAAAGCGCTTTTCATAACCCTGTGCGTTCTGGCGTGCGCCTATGCAGTAAGGCCAACCGTAGTCGGCACCCGCGCGCAGCAGGTTGAGCTCCTCCGGCGGTTGCCTGGGGTCGCGGTAGTCGATATTGTTTTCGCCTTGCCAGACGGTACCTGCCGCAGGGCCGTCGGGCATCACGGCCAGCGCCATGGAGTTGCGCAGGCCGCTGGCAAAGGGGTTGAATTCCTTGACGGGCTGCTTGCCGGCCTGCAGCACCATGCGCCAGACGGCAGCGCGCGGCATGGCCGCGCTGCGCTCGGGGCAGGGCACGGCTTGCTTCTGGTCTTCACCCCGGCAGGCATCGGTGGCCGATCCCATATTGACGTAGAGGCTGCCGTCCGGCGCAAACGCCAGCTCCTTGAGCAGGTGCGCACCGTCGGCCGGCAGGCCGCTGGCCAGCAACTCGGGCTGAGGTGTCTGTCCGAGTGAAGGCACTGCAGCGCGCCATATCTTGTCGGCCTCGCCGATATAGATTTTTCCGTCCGGACCGCGCGCCATACCCGAAGGGTAGTTGAGCTTGCTCAGCAACACTCTTGCTTCGACGGCCCTGGCCGTGGTGTTGGCATTGGCGGGAGTCGCCGCGTCTGGCGGCAGGCGCAGTTCGATCAGCTGGCCCACCTGGGGCATCCAGTTGCCCATGTCCAGCACCCAGATACGGCCCGGCTCAATCTCCAATACGCGGCGCGGAAAGCGCAGCCCATGGGCATCGTCGGCTATCAACCCTACGCAGGTGCCCGAGGGACTGGTGATGGCCAGGCGTGGATAGATACCACATTTGCCGGTGGAGGCATAGCCGCGTGCATGCGCACCTGGGCTGGCAGCCATGAGCAGCAGCGCAGACAGTCTCAGAATCAACCTGTATTTGCGCTGCATGGCTCTCCTGGCGGCTAAAAGCGCGGCAGATCGGGGTGGGCAATCTGTCCGCCGCGCACCAGCATCTTGCCGTACTCGGCGCAGCGGTTGAGCGTGGGAATCACCTTGCCGGGGTTGAGCAGCGATTGCGGATCAAACGCCGCTTTGAGCGCGAACATCTGGGCGTTCTCAGCCGTTGTGAACTGGGTGCACATGCTGTTGAGCTTTTCCACGCCCACACCATGCTCACCCGTCACCGTGCCGCCCATGGCGACGCTGGTTTCCAGAATGTCGGCGCCGAACAGCTCGCAGCGGTGCAATTCGTCGGGGTTGTTGGCATCGAACAGGATCAAGGGGTGCAGATTGCCGTCTCCTGCATGGAACACGTTGGCGCAGCGCAGCTGGTATTTCTTCTCCATCTCCTGAATCGCCAGCAGGATGTCGGCCAGACGCTTGCGCGGAATGGTGGAGTCCATGCACATGTAATCGGGGCTGATGCGGCCGCTGGCGGGGAAGGCGTTCTTGCGCCCGCTCCAGAAGCGCAGACGTTCTTCCTCGCTTTCGCTGACGGTGATGGCCGTGGCACCAGCGTGGCGCAGAACTTCGCTCATGCGGGCGATCTCTTCCTCGACCTCCTCGGGCGTGCCGTCGCTCTCGCAAAGCAAAATGGCTTCTGCAGTGAGATCGTAGCCGGCGCGCACAAAGTCCTCCACGGCGGCCGTCATGGGCTTGTCCATCATTTCCAGTCCGGCGGGAATGATGCCGGCCGCGATCACCGCAGCCACTGCGTCGCCCGCTTTGCGCACATCGTCGAAGCTGGCCATGATGCAGCGCGCCAGCTGGGGCTTGGGCACGAGCTTGACCGTGACCTCGGTCACCACGGCCAGCATGCCTTCGCTGCCTATCATGACGGCCAGCAGGTCCAGACCGGGGGTGTCGAGTGCATCCGAGCCGAACTCGACGGGCTCACCTTCGATGCTGAAGCCTTTGACCTTGAGCACGTTGTGCACCGTGAGCCCATACTTGAGGCAGTGCACGCCGCCCGAGTTCTCGGCCACATTGCCGCCGATGGTGCAGGCGATCTGGCTGCTGGGGTCGGGCGCATAGTACAGGCCGTAGGGGGCAGCGGCTTCGCTGATGGCGAGGTTGCGCACGCCGCACTGCACCAGGGCTGTACGGCTGTAGGCATCGACCTTGAGGATTTTGTTGAATTTGGCCAGCGACAGCGTCACGCCCATGGGGTGAGGCATGGCGCCGCCCGAAAGCCCCGTCCCCGCGCCACGTGCAATGACGGGTGCTCCTATGGCGTAGCAGGCCTTGAGCACGGCCTGCACCTGAGTATAAGTCTCGGGCAGGCAGACCAGCAGAGGGCGCTGGCGGTAGGCCGTCAGTCCGTCGCACTCATAGGGCGTGGTGTCTTCGCTCTGATAGAGCAGGGCATGCGCCGGCACATGGGGGCGCAGTGCCTCCACCACCTCGGCCTGGCGCCGGGCACGCTCGGACTGCTCGGGCGGGTGGTGCGCGGCGTTGGCCGCGGCGCTGGAGGTGGCGACGAGATCGGTAAAAGTGCTGGCGAACGTCATGCCTGCAAATGTAGGGGATGCGCCCGCGCATTGGTGTGAGCTTTATTGCAAAGCTGCTTGAAATGCTTTGCGATGATGATGATATTTGCTCTTTAAATAATAGCTATTGATGATTGATGAATAAGACTTGGAATTGATTTATTCCCTGAAATGGCCGCTCGCATCAATCATGGTCAACCCCACATAGCTGGAGCCGGTGTGCGGCGGTGTGAAGCGCAGATGCATGGCGCCGTAGCGAATCTCGCCCATGGCGTCGAGGGCGGCCAGCAAGCCCGCTCGATTGTTTGAGGGTGCAGCTTTACGCAGCGCGTCCAGCAGGGTTCGGGTGTTGAGAAAGACTTCCAGGCCCAGATAGGAGGCAGGCGGCATGCCGCTGTGGTCGAGGAGCAGCTGGTAGTCCTTGATGGCCGGAACCGCGCCCTTCCAGGGACTGGGCACCAGGGTGGTGAAGGCAATGCCGCGTGTATAAGGGCCCAGCCCTTGCACCACCGCACGGTTGGCCTGGGCGGCCAGGTTGTAGAAAGGCGCCGTGACATGAGCCTGTCTGGCCATGGTGATCAGACCTATGGTGGCAGGGGCGCCCGCCAGCACGATGACGCCTTGAAGATCGGGCAGGGCGGCCAGCTGTCTGGCCAGGTCCGGGGTGTTGCTGCCCGATGCCTCCACGGGCAGAGTTGCCGCGGCCTTGAGATCATTGGCTGCAAAGGCGTTCAGGGCGATCTGCAGGCTGTTTTTACCGAAGCCGTCGTTCTGGTGAACGATGGCGATCCGCCGCAGACCTATGGTCTGCATCTGCTGCAGCATGGCCGCGACTTCTGCCTGGGTGCTGGCGCGCAGCGGATAGATGAAACGGCCCGGCTGCTGGCGCATGCTGCCGGCTCCGGCAATCACGCCCACCAGGGCCGTCTGGCCTTGCTGTACCTCGGGTTGCATGGCTGTGCAACTGGCCGTTCCCCAGCAGTTGAGCAGGGCCAGGGCTCCTTCCTGGATCAGTTGGCGTGCATTGCTGGCGGCGCGCTGTGGCTCGTAGCCATCGTCCAGCACCTTGAGTGTCAAAGCTTTGCCGCCCAGGCCTCCCTGCTTGTTGAATGCCTCCACCTGCGCCTGCATGATGCTCATCCCTTCCTTGCCGGCCTCGGCCTGCGAGCCTGACAGTGGCAAGCTGGCGCCTATGGTGAGCTTGTTCTCCTGCGCATGCAGGGTCAGGCTGGTGGTGATGCTGGCGGCCAGTAGCCAGGCGCAGCGCGATGGGGTTTGCATGGGTCTCCTCCTCGTTGTTGTGAGCCCATGGTGGGAGGACTGCAACAAGGGTGGGAGAGGGCAACTGTGGCCATGTCGGCTGGGGGCGACGTTATGGTGTTTTGACCCACTTGTGAGATACGGGCTTGATCTGCATCGCCCCATGGCCTTGCGTCGTCATTTGCTCTCCAGTATCCACAGGCGCTTGCTGGCGCGGGTCATGGCGACGTAGAGCATGTTGCGCTGTGGGTCGCTCGCATTGGGCGAGAAGTGTCTGGAATTGACAAAGGGCACGGCCACATACTCGTATTCATGGCCTTTGCTGCGTTCTACCGTGAGCAGTTGCAAGCTGGGTTTTTCATGGCGCTGATGCTGCGCGATGCTCGACTGGACCATGAGGCTGAGGCGACCCAGGAATTCATCGACGGAAAGCCCGGCGCAGATGCGCGACAGCGCTTGCAGGCTGGCCAGGCACTGGCGCAGTTCGTCCTGGCTGATGGGGGCCTGGGCGAAGAACTGTCGCAACAGAGGGTGCTGAAGCAACTGCCCCGCATCGGCGCACTGGTCGGTGGTCAAGGCCAGCAACCGGGCACAGGGGGAGTCTGGTGCGATGTAGGCGGCGAGGAAGCGGCGCATGGCGGCTTGCTGTCCCATGAGTTCGGCGGCAATGCGCAGCGTGTCGGACTCCGGCGGGGCGTCGCCCAGTGCAGTCATGTCGAACAGGCCGTTGGCCAGCAGATCCCGGTCGGGCGGGCTGGCATGGCGCACATAGCGCATCAGACCTTCGGCAGCGCTGCTCAGAATGCCTTGCGAGAGCAGCGCACCGCCGCTGCAGCCCTGCATGGCCCACAGCATGGCCAGCACCAGGGCGATTTCGCGGCGCTGGTAGAAGCGCTGCATGCCTTTGCAGGCATAGTGCACGCCCTCGTGGGCGAACAGCCATTCGAGCAGTACCGAATCTTCGGGCGAATGCAGGATGACACGCAGCACGGCCGGCGGGTCCTGCGGTTTGCGGGGCTGGCGGGCCACTGCGGCATGAATATCCAGCAATTGCCGGGCGCAGTCCTCGTCATCGCCACGGCGATGTTCGAACCAGGCCGAGGCATTGCGGTAATGGGCGTCGAATTCCACGCCGAAGAGCTGGTTCAGTTCCTGGCAGATGACGGGGCCGAAGCGATAGGTCGTGTTGAGCGTGGCCTGGCCGGTGCCCGCAGGCAGCTCCTGCAGGATGCGCTGGGCGCTGTCGCCAAAGATGGAGGAGGCGCCCGGCAGTATGTGCTGGTTGAAGTCGCCGACACCGATGAAACGCCCGTTGCCGCGCGCCAGATGGCGCAGCACCAGCAGCGCGGCTTCGTCAAGGTCCTGCAGTTCGTCGAACAGCACGGCGTCGAAGCGACCCTGCAGCAGCGGGAAGCCGGCATCGAAGTCCAGTGCTGCCAGCTGGCAGGCCAGCGCGTAGGTGCAGTCGCCGGGCGCATAGAACAGCGGCTCCTGGGTGGGGCCTGCGCGTAGCCGCTCATAGCTGCGCAGCAGCCGGTACAGGCCGTAGTCCAGAGCGTTGTCGCGGCAATATGCCAGCGCGCTGAGGCCGCTGTCGTCGATGTCGAGTTCCAGCATGCACTGCTTGGCCTGGGCCTCGAAAGCGAGGAAGGCGCTGATGTCCAGAGGCCGTGCGAAGTAGTCCGCCAGCTCGGGTATGTCGAGCTCGGCATGCCGTTCGGCCTCTTGCGACAGCGCTTCATGCGCCTGCTGGATGAGCAGGTTCTTTTCCAGGCTGGAGGAGAGCATGGGGACAGGGTCGCCCTGCTCTTCGAGTAGGCGGGCGCAAAAATGCTCCAGAGTGAGCAGATGCAGGCCTTCGAGGCGCACGGCGGAGATCCGGTCCAGGCGCGCCTGAATGGCCTTGATGCCGGCCTCCGAGTAGGCCAGCATCAGCACGTTGCGCGCGCCCTGGGCGCGGATCAGGTCGGTGGCCTTGATGGCCAGCGTAGTCGTCTTGCCTGTGCCGGCCAGGGCGCGGATGAGCAGCGAGGACGCTTCGCTGTTGAGGGCCTGGTTCTGGTCAAGGCCGGGGTACAGCCTGGGCTGCAGGTTCATGCAGTGGGTGCTCCATCTTCGTTATCCATCGAGCTATCCGTGCAACGGCAGGGACTGCGAGCAAGAACTGCGCCGCCGCGAAGCCGCCGGGTTGCCGCTCAGCCCATGGCCTTGCGCAGCCACTCTGCGAAGGCCGCACATTCCCAGCGGTCCATGATGCCGGTCTTCCAGCACAGATAGTGTGCGTGGGGACTGGGAGCATCGACATCGAAGAGGCGCACCAGCGTACCGTTTTCCAGCCAGGGCGCACCGAGCTTATGGCGTACCAGTGCAATCCCCATGCTGGCCGATGCGGCGTCGCACATCAGACCGATGTCGTTGAACTGCGAGCCTTCGTTGGGCTCGGCCATGTCGAGGCCGGTCGCGGCAAACCATGTGCGCCAGGGCTCCAGCGGGCTGCGCAGCAGCGGCATGCCTTCCAGGTCGTCCGGGCGCTCGAACGGGCCATGTTCGCGGATGAAGCTGGGCGAGGCCAGCGGCGTGACCGTGTCGCGGGCCAGCTCGATATGCTCCACATCGGCATAGTGGCCGGCGCCGAAGCGCACCATCAGGTCGGCATCCTCGCCGATCACATCCAGCAGCGGAATCGACACCTGCAGCGCAATGTCTATCTCGGGATAGGCTTCGGTGAACTGGCGCAGGCGCGGGATCAGGATCACGCGCGCAAAGGTGGGGGTGACGGCCAGCTTCAGGCGTCTGCGCCCAGGCGAGGCTGACGCTCCTGGAAAGCGTTGCAAGGCGCCCAGGCCTTCACGCACATGGGCCAGATAGGAGCTGCCGTCCGTGGTCAGCGAGAAATCCGTTCGGCCGAACAGGCGAGCTCCCAGAATCTGCTCCAGCTGCTTGACTCTGTGGCTGACGGCACTGGGCGTTACGCACAGCTCCTCCGCCGTCAAGGTGACCGAGCGCAGCCGCGCCAGAGCCTCGAAGGTGAGCAGGCACTGTATCGGCGGAATCCGCCTGGCCGTAATGCTGTTCAAGGCGCCGGGGCTGCGGGTCATACAATCAATCCCAAGCCCAGGGATTTAGCGGAACACAACGGTCTTGTGACCGTTGAGAATGACGCGGCGCTCGCTATGCCACTTCACGGCACGGGCCAGAACCTGGCTCTCGGTGTCGCGGCCGCGGGCCGTCAGGTCTTCCACGGTGTCGGTATGGTCGGCGCGTGCCACGTCCTGCTCGATGATCGGGCCTTCGTCGAGGTCGGCCGTCACATAGTGGGCGGTGGCGCCGATCAGCTTCACGCCGCGGTCATGCGCCTGGTAGTAGGGCTTGGCGCCCTTGAAGCTGGGCAGGAAGCTGTGGTGGATATTGATGGCGCGGCCGGACAGCTTTTTGCATAGGTCGTTGGACAGCACCTGCATGTAGCGTGCCAACACCACCAGCTCGGCGCCTTCTTCCTCGATGATCTCGTACTGGCGCTCTTCGGCCTGGGCCTTGGTCGCGGCAGTCACGGGAATGTGATGGAAGGGGATGTTGTAGCTGGCCGCCAGCTGATAGAACTCGCGGTGGTTGCTGATGATGGCCTTGATCTCGATGGGCAGCAGGCCCGACTTCCAGCGGAACAGCAGGTCGTTGAGGCAGTGGCCTTCCTTGCTGACCATGATGACGGTCTTGATGCGCTCGGCCTTGGAGTGCAAACTCCACTGCATTTGATATTGATCAGCTAATTCGGCAACGGATGCCTTTAAAGAGGCGGCGTCTTTGCCATCGCAGGCAAACTGCACGCGCATGAAGAACAGACCGGTTACCGGGTCGTTGTACTGCGCTGCTTCTTCAATATTGCCGCCTTGCTCAAGCAAGAATCCGGAAACGGCATGCACCAGGCCCAGTCGGTCTGGGCAGGATAAAGTCAAAATATAGGCTTGGGTCATAGCTCGGCAATTGTCGCAGCAAGGCGAGGACCCTGCGGACAAAGGAAATTCATGAAAAGCGAGGAGGGGCATTTCCCGCTCACACCCTGGGTGATTGTCACCCTCTATTTGTGCGTGGGGATGCTTTGGTTGGGGGCGCAGGCGGGCGTGCTCGGCTATTTTGATGTATCGCTGAATCGACAGTCGCTGCGTTGGCAGATAGGCCTGTTCATTGTTTGGTTGCTGGCGACAGCGCTGGTTGCACTTTGGTTCATGCAGCGCAAGGCGCGCGCCGACCAGCGTGGCCGGGAGACGGCGCAGGAGCTGGAGCTGGTGGTGCGCCACGCACCGGCCGGCATGGCTCGCGTGCATGTGGGCGGTGCAGAGATTGTCTGGGCTAATGCCAAGCTGGCGGGTTGGCTGGGCTGTAGCGTCGAGTCGCTGCGCGGTCAGGATTTTCGTGTTCTGGTGCCTGTGAATGACCAGGACGAAGTTGCTCTGCAGCTGCAGCGCCTGCTGGACGGCAGCACCGATTACTTCCAGGTGCTGCGCCAATGCGTGAATGCCTGCACCGGCAAGGTTACGCCCGTGCTGTGCACCACCAGCCGCGTGGCGGCTTCGGGTGTGGACGGGCCGGTGGCCCTGGTCTGCGTGCTGCAGGATCTCAGCGAGATGGTGAGTGCGCGCAACGCCATGATGCGCAGCGAGACCATGCTGCGCCTGGCGCTGGAGGGCAGCGGCAATGGCGTGTGGGAGTGGGACGCGCTCGAGCAGCGGCTGAACTTCTCCACGGGCATGAGTGCCTTGCTGCGCTATCAGGGCCAGGATCTGGCCCGCGAGTTCGATTTCCATCAGCGCCTGCACCCCGAAGATGCCGCAGGTGCGCGTGCCCAGGCCGAGCAAGCACTGGAGCAGGGCAGCATGCTGGTGCTGACGGCACGTCTGCTGTGCTTTGACGGCCTGTATCGCTGGTTTCGCGCACGCGGCCAGGCCTACAAGGATGAGAGCGGACGCCTGATACGGATCTCGGGCCTGCTCTCCGACCAGACTGCGAGTCGCGAGGCCGATGAGCGCAGCCGCCTGGCTTCCACGGTGGTGGACAACACCATCGAGGGCGTGGTGGTGACCGATGCACACAGCCGAATTCTCTCGGTCAACCACGCGTTCACCAAGCTGCTGGGCTTCAGCGAAGCGGAAATGCTGGGCAAGACGCCGCGCATGTTCAAGTCCGGCCGACATGACAAGGCTTTCTACGACGCCATGTGGGCCAGCATGCATGCCACAGGGCACTGGCAGGGCGAAATCTGGAATCGACGCAAGAATGGAGAGGTCTTTCCCGAGCGCATGTCGCTGAGCGCGGTCAAGGATGCCAACGACAAGGTGACGCATTACGTCTGCATGTTCACCGATATCTCGGCCGAGAAGGCGCGCGAGCAGCAGCTGGAGTTTCTGGCCCATCGCGACACCTTGACCGGTCTGCCCAACCGCTCTCAATTCACGCGCATGCTGGGCGAGGCGGTGGAGCTGAGTCAGAGCACCAACCGTCGCATGGCTGTGCTGCTGTTCAATATCGACCGCTTCAAGGACGTGAACGACAGCTATGGCCACTCCATTGGCGACGAGGTGCTCAGGCATGTGTCTGTGCAGATGCAGGGTGCTTTGCGGCACGGCGATATCATTGGCCGCCTGGCGGGCGATGAAATCTGCGTGGTGGCGCAATCCATTTGCGGTCGCGACAGCGCGGTGGACGTGGCCGAGCGCCTGATGGCAGCAGCCGGCCAGCCCTGGACCACGCCAGATGGCCTGTCGGTGGTGGTCAGCGTCAGCGCAGGCATCTGTCTGTATCCCGACCATGCATTGACAGCCGACGATCTGCTGCAGGGGGCCCATGCAGCGGTGTATGGAGCCAAGGCCAGAGGCTCCAATGCCTGGTGCTTCTTCCATGAGAACATGACCCAGGCCGCCCGCGAGCGTCTGGCGCTGGAGGCGCGCTTGCGCCGTGCGCTGGAGCTGGGCCATATGCGTCTGTATTACCAGCCACAGATTGAACTGGCGACGGGGCGACTGGTGGGGGCTGAAGCCTTGTTGCGCTGGCTGGACCCTGAGGAAGGCCTGATCTCGCCGGCCCGTTTCATTCCCGTGGCGGAAAACTCGGGCGTTATCGGCCCGCTGGGCCTGTGGGTGCTGGGTGAGGCCTGTCGTCAGGGCCAGCAATGGCGCGCTGCCGGTCTGCCCGATCTGACGATTGCGGTCAATGTCTCGCTGCATCAGTTTTTGCTGACCGATATTGCCGGGGCTACGGCCGATGCGCTCAACAAGTCGGGTTTCCCGGCCAGCCTGCTGGAGCTGGAAATCACCGAAAGCGCACTGGCCGAAAAGCCCGAAGAGGCGTTGGCCGTGCTCAACCGTCTGCGCGAGCTGGGCCTGCGCCTGGCCATCGATGACTTTGGCACCGGCTATTCCTCGCTGGCGCACCTCAAGCGTTTTCCGCTCGATCTGCTCAAGATCGACCAGGGCTTTATCCGCGACATTCCGCACAGCGCGGACGATATGACCATCAGCAGCTCGGTCATTGCCCTGGGTCATGCCATGGGTCTGAAGGTCCTGGCCGAAGGCGTGGAAACCCAGGAGCAGCTGACCTTCCTGCAGCAAAAAGGCTGTGACTACTTTCAGGGCTATTTCTGCAGCCGGCCCTTGCCGGCCGAGGACTTCACGCGCCTGCTGGAAAAGACGCGTGAGGGGCAGCCGCTGGTGGCTGTCGCGACCGCGGGCTGAGGATCACCAGCGCTGCAGCAGCCCGTCAAGACTTGGGCGCAGGTCTGTTCTTCCACTGTTCGCGCAGTTGGCTGCATTGGTCTTCGGAGGCGTTGCCCTCCAGCGTCAGCAGCTTGTCTGCCTTCATGGCGATAGCAGTCTGCGCCTTGTCTGATTGGGCTATCGCCACCTTTTGCTTGAAATCGCCGGGCAGCCAGGTCGGCACGCCGATATCGCTGCGCACATGGCCGCGGCCCGCCACCAGCAGCACGCTTTTGCCGGTCTGGCCCAGCTCGCGCACCGCTGTTTCAGTCACTCTGGCCATGGATTCATCGCGGGCCAGCTGAATTCGGGCCATGGGCGCGAACTGCGATTCGGGCAGCAGGCCGCAGTGGCCGTCCTTGATGGCCTCGAGCTGCAGCTGCCAGCCAGCAGCCGGCAGGTGTCCGTCGTAGCGGGACTCGCCCATGGCCTGCTTCATCCGGGTACGTGGCAGATTGCCACCGAGCACGGGTACGCCGGCTTTCACGGCAGCCATCACCACCGGGCCATAGTCTTGCCAGGGCCAGCCGCCCGGGCCGCCGCCCTGAGCCCATTGCAGAGCAGCTTTCACCTCCTCATCGCTGGCCGATGCGGGCAGGCTCCGGGTGCTGCCGCCTGCAGGGGCCATCTCGACCACCAGGGCAGCGAGCCTGCCTTGCGCTGCCAGGTGGCGCACGGTAGCGGCTTCCCACTGATGATGGGCGATCTGGTCATGCTGCTCGCCGAGCAGAATGATCGATGTTCTGGCCCACTGCCCAAG